>NZ_WOWT01000015.1:0-92261 GCF_009746545.1 Oceanobacillus sp. AG | reverse complement strand
AAGATGCTTTGAATAAAACGAACAAGAAATTCAAAAAGTTAATCAAAAGTCAACTACAGTATTGGTTTGCGGGATTACCTAACTATATCAAGGTATACCTGCCTAGTTTGGGCTGCGAAAGTTGAGTAATAAAAAAACAGGCATAAGTTTAGAAGATATCGAAAAGAAGCATGGGAATTCCCATGTGAAGTCTTTTCAATTATCTTCCATACTTATGCCTGCCTATCCAGTAACACGTATAGATATAATTGCTATTCATATTTTTTTAAACGTTGAAGATGCATAGTTAAATAAACCGCTTCAGCGTCATATACCTTTTTCTTCAAAAACTCTTGCATAACTTTTATTAGCTTCCAAGACAGATTATAACATAATGGATATTCATATTTCAATAGCTGTGCGATCTTTTCTGGTTCTTTCACTTTTTCCCCCTGTACGACACGTTCAATCGTAAATCGCAAATGTCGGACAAGTCGCATATAATCTAGGCTTTCCTTGTCGAGAATAAGTTCAAAGTCACTCTCAATAATATGAATTAAGTTTGTAACAAGCTGTGAATGTCTATTTATCTCTCCTAAATCCTTATTCATTAATGCGCTATGTATATGAAGCGTAATGAACCCGATTTCATCCTTTGGCAAATAAATGCCTGTCTTATCTCCAATTATTTCGACAGCTTTTTTTGCTAGTTCCTGCTCGAATGGATATAGTGCGATTGTTTCGGTTAAAAACGGATTGACAATTGTATGTCCTTGGCGCACACGCTCCATCGCAAGCAAAAGGTGATCCGTTAAACCGATATGGATGTGTTCATTTAACTTGCCTGACACACGTTCACTAATATGGCCAATAGCTTCGATAATCGCACTTTGCCAGGTTTCATCAATTTGCGGCAGCAACTTTTTATATTGTTCTTGTTCTTTTTCATTTTTTAATACAAATAGTTTTTCCGCTTGTGCCGCCGAGAGGGAATCACCCTCTTTTCGATTAAAGCCAATTCCTTTCCCTATTACAATGACCTCTCCCTCTCCGGGGTGTTCGGCCATGACGACATTATTATTTAGAGCTTTAACGATTGTTATCGCTGACAATTTTCTTCCTCCTAAAAACATATCTTGCAGTAAAATCCTTATCATTCTTATTCAAAGTATAGCGTGCTATAAAAAAAGGAAACCATGAAAAATCTGGTTTCCCATTTTCCTTTTTATGGCATGAATTTTGCCTAGTAGTATGGTGAAATCATGAAGTATACCAATACCCCAGTAAGGCTTACATACAACCAGAGTGGCATTGTCCAGCGTGCAATTTTCTTATGCTTTTCCACTTGCATATTCAAGCCTCTCCCGAGTGTGATTAATGCAAGCGGCACGATTAATGCGGCAAGAATAATGTGTGTGATAAGTATAAAATAATAAATGTACATTAGCGGGCCATCTCCACCGTAGCTGGTAGATGCAGCCATAGAATGATACGTTAAGTACGAGATACAGAATAAAAAGGTTGTTACAAATGCAGCGATGATAAATCTGCGATGTAATTTAATGTTATTCTTTTTAATCATGGCTAACGCAATCAATAAAAAAACAAAGGTAAAGCTGTTGAATATAGCATTCAGCATCGGCAATACCGTTAATTCAATTCCCCATATTGTACCACCTGGGATTTCCGGCAAGAAATACGTTGCCACAATAATCCCCACAACCAAGATGGATAGTAACCAAATCAGCGGATTATAATTTCGCTGTTTAGCATTGTTGATACCATTATTCATATGTTTTCCACTCCTATATAAAATCCCTTACACTAATCATAAGAAAAATAGTTGTAAAGAGCAATATAGAAAACAGCTAGTTTCCTTTATAAACAGAAAATGTCATTTTTTAGACAAAATAAAAGTCGGTCTTTTTAATGGAAAGAATGTTTTTATTTTCTCATAACTGAGTAAATTCCTGTGGTTATATTCATTCTTATCAAAAAAATAAAACCCGGTTTTAAATCGATGAACCAAGCATGGAGCTTAAATAATGGAATAGGCAAACATACTGACTAATATAATAATATAGTATAAATGAATTCACATTATAAAAGTAAATGGATATGGGAGTGTTAGGATGGGAGCTATTAAGCGGACTGGTTGGTCTACCTACAGAAAATGCATTCAGCTCCCCTATTAAAACCGATCTTAATCAGTACCTTCAAGCAGCAACCAAGAATGCTGAGGATCGTGTGAAAATATTTAGGTTGGCCTGGGATCTGACAATGAGTTCATTTGGAACGAGGCAGACCCAATATGAGAGGTATTTTTTTGGAGATCCGATCCGATTATCGAGCCGTTTATATAAAGCTTATCCACTTACAGATTATGTAAAAGAAGTTAGCAATTTTTTAAACTTGGAAACGAACATATAACGAAAAAACCTTCTAGATAGCCCCTCTAATAAAGATACTGGATGATAAAGGTTTATATTTTATCCAGTATCTTCACTTGAACTCCTGGATGTACTCTAATATATTCGCGATTTGTTAATTACACCCTACTATATTTATTTTGACTTAGTGCATACTTTAATGAAGTTATTCCCCAATAATCCTTTTCACCAATATCAATGATACATTCCGCATTTCTATTTTTTGTATCAATATTTATCAGTGATGTTACTCCTATTGCCCTCTTCCCTTCTCTCTCCTCGATTATATAGCTCCTGGAAGATGTTGAGTTGAGAATAACATTTTCCACAAAATTTCTTGTTTCATCAAAAGAGTATAAATCAAGCGATGGACTTGTTGTTTTCATAACATCAAAATCATTTCTCCATGAGTGATATTTCTCAATGTCACTTTCCACCATCTTTCGAAACTGAAGTCTATTTGATTTTAGCATTTTCTAGATCATCTCCCTAACTAGTTTTTCGCCTAAATACCTCTGCTCTTCCAATTATCTAATTAAACGATGGAAGCTCCGCAAGCTTATATACAATACCGAGATTTTCATACCATTCATTTAGACCAGTCCATAAACATTTGAAAGCAAGCTAGCATTCTTTACGAGTACAAATTTGTTAGATTAAAAGATCTAACTTTTAGAAGGTTTGACTAAACAATCAAACTCATGGTATGTTCGATTATATAAACGAACTTCTGTGCAAGTAAAAGAAAAAGGAGCTGATTATTCATGGGAAATCAAGTTTCAGTTTTCATCATGGACGTAAGTAATTCTTCCAAGGAAGATATCGGCAATGAGTTGAGTGATTACCTCCAGGATTTGCAGATCAGCATCGCTTACTGGACACAATATATTACAACAACAAAAGTCGCACACCGAGCTGGTGATGAATTAGTCGTTGTAAGTAATGGATTTGCATCTACTTATATACTCGCTTTCTATTTAAGTCGTATTTGGAAATACACAGACCATCCCCCATATTTCGGTCTCTCATTTGGCAATATTGAAGGAAATTTAAATGATATAAACATCGAAACGTGGATACATCCATTAATGAAGCAGTCTAGATTAGCTAATGATTTCCTTAAAAATCAGCAAAAGAGAATGCAATTTCGCTTTGAGTTAGCCCCGCGAAAAGACGCAAGCGGGTTCGAAGTTTACAGTAGGGAGTTCGCTACATTATTAAATACAAGTTTATCTTTAAAACAAGAGCAAATAAACGAACAAACGGAGATACAGTCCCTTGTCTGTTCATTATATTTAATGCTTGGTCAACAAAACAAAGTCAGCGAATATCTTGGCAGAACGAAATCCACTATATCGAGTCATATGAAAAATGGCAAGGCGGATGTCATTTTAGATACATTTTATAATATTGTAGATGTGTTAAATTCATTGGAGATGGGACCAGTTAATAATCAAACTGAAGAACTCCAACTCAACATTAGACAAAATATAAACAACCGTCTTCAAGTATATTTACCTAAAGAGAGGTGAGTTTAATGATTGTATTATTGTTGTTCCTCGCCCATTTAATTGCTGATTTCTGGCTGCAGACAGATCAAATGGTTAAGGATAAATTAAAGTACTTAAAGAAACATTTGCTCCATCATTTACTAGTCTCAGGAATAGCACTTGCGATTATTTGGGCATATCAATTTGAATTTAAACATATCATTCACTATTTTATACTGCCTCTATCTTTTATTATTATTACGCACCTATTAATTGATTTATTGAAAATAAAACTAATAGACTTTGTAAAAAGCACACGAGCAGATAATATGAAACAGCTGGTTTTTTTCTTGGCGGACCAAGCGTTACATGCAGCAATCATACTGTTATCCTGTATACTCTTCTTTCAAATTAGTTTTGCGGATATGACTGCAAGTTTGATAGAGTTATCTGGGACAAGCAGTTTACATCCTGTTAATACGGTTTTGTTTATTATTATAATTTATATTCTGGCCACAAGCGTAAGTGGACATATTGTGAAATACATTGTTGGTTCTTTGCCATCGGAATTCGCGAACTTTGAAGGGGAATTAACATTACGTAATAGAATGATTGATGTACAAGAAAGGAATCAACCGAATACGGAAAATAGTTTTACAGGAGAATATCACTATTTCACCTACTCTTCCCCGTCCCGCTCTCGAGGAAAGCTAATCGGTTATATAGAAAGATTACTTGTTATACTACTTACTGTGATAGGCGCTTACCCATCCATCGCTTTTATCATTGCGGCTAAATCCATCGCCCGCTTCAAACAGTTAGATGATCGCAACTGGGCGGAATATTTCTTGTTAGGGACATTGTCCTCTATCTTTCTTGGATTAGTGCTCGGTCTTATTGTTCAAGGTATTCTAATGTAAGAAGCGGGAATCTACAATGTGTTTTTTTAAAAGGAGGTTTCCGTTGAATTGATAGAAAGAGTGGCCGTTTAAGTCTCTAAAAAGCAGCCCGGGTTAAACTTAGTAAAAAGACAACAACTCATATGTGATCATGCCCCATACCAGGCTACACTCACAAAAGATTTCGCTCCATTACTAAAATCATCACGGGCTGCTTTTCAATTTAAATTTAGTTTATGAGATCCATTTCATGTCAAGGGGTTTTCATTTTTTTGAGCAGCTCTTGCACCTTTCCAGCGATATAGTCCCTCAGCAACAAAAGTTCAAACTTTTCAAAAGACCAGCCATCTTTCCCATCCGCATAATTTTCAGCAGCTTTCTTCACTGTATTTCTTAATTTCATCGGTAAATTTCTTTGTCCCCAATCCCCTGCCTCTTGCTTTGAGGAAATAACTCCTTCATCTAGAAACCAAAGCACCCTCAACATATTTAATGAACAATAAATCGGATCTTCTGCAATGTTTTCTATACATTCCAGATAATCCCCCATTATGGACGATAAATAATCATCCAGTGGGACTTTAGGAAATACTTCATCAATAGGTTTTCCTTCTATACATATTCCCCTGTAGTTCGTAATGGTTATATGAGCTGCTAAATCTGGGTCCGTTTGAATAACTTCATTAATATATTGATATGTCCCTTGAAACAAATCATTTTCATATCGCTCTCTCCAATGCTCGCTATAGTGGAATTCAAATGGGCAAGGGTGCTGCCAATCCATTAATTGTTTCTTACTTAGGAAACTTACTTCAATCGGATACGGTGAAGAAGAATAGTCTAGAAAAAACTGTGCTAAACTTCTTTTTTCTTCAAGTTTTAGAGGTTTTTCCATAACAACCAAAATATCGATATCACTACGCTTAGGGTTAAACCCTCCCATCGCTAAAGAACCGTGTATATAAAATCCTACAAAGTTATCATCTATAATTTCTTTAATCCTCTCTTTCAAATTAAAGATAAATACCTTTATTTCAGTAGGACACGATTTCCAATCATTACTCATTGTAAAACCCCTAACATCATTTTACTATCTTACTTCAATCCATGATAAAAGTTTATGGATTGCTCCAATTATTACATCTGGTCTATCAAGATGAATCATATGGCTTGCATCCTTTGCAAATATTAATTCACTGTTCTTGCTCAGTTTAGCTTGCTGCATAATAAGTTCTTGCCACTTCCCCTCCAATAAACGTAATTCCGCTTCCAGTATACCTCCATCATTCCTAATTTAATGTTGTACGCTTTATCCCGTCCAATAACAACGAGAGGAGCTTGCGGGAACTTTCCTAAATACTTAATAACATCTGCATCCCTCTTCCAATTATTCATTTCAGAATATATCGTTCTGTACATAGAAGGGTTGTTTTGAAAATCTAGTAAAAGTTCCGCGCTTTCTAAGGTATGTATCTATCCCTTAGCAATTAAGATTGGCTAAGGTCCCTCATAAGGTGGGTTTAAATAATGATCAGCAAAATCTTCTTTATAAGGAGCATTGGATTTGAGAATTCTTTCGGAGGCGGCTTTTGTATCGTAAGGCGTGACTTTTAATTCAACGTCAGGCCCAAGTAATGCCCAACAAGCTCCGGCAGCCCTGCTCTGCAATCCAACACTACCTGCATTTATAATTCGTTTACCGGCAACCATGCGATCAAACTGAATATGCGTATGACCCGCAAACGATAATATCTTGTCGTACCTTCTCAACCATTGGTCTAATTTCCTCTTCAGTAGGTTGTATTCGAATCGCTTCTTCATCACTGCGGGGTGATCCGTGTACAAATAAGATTTCTCCTAAGCCATCAATTGTCATCGTTGTTTTTTCGGGTAAATTTTGAAGGAATTGTAATTGTTCTTCGGTTAATTGATCTGCGCACCAATGATTTAATGCTGCTGTTAAATCGTCTAACCCTTTTTCTTTTCCATAACGGTAAGAAACTTCACGATCAACATTGCCTCTAATAAAAACAAACTCGTCTTTATAATCCATTAGCAGATCCATGACTTGCCGTGGTTCAGGCCTCCAAGCTAAATCCCCACCGACTATCACTTGATCAACATTTGAATTTCTAATCTCTTGCAGAACTGCTTTTAATGCAGAATAGTTCGCATGAATATCATAAATCGCAGCTACACGCGCATATAAACACCTCCCCCTTATTCAATTCACCATTAAAATTTAAAATCCTGCTTGCCTCGGTTCAAAACTTATATATCAGCATCTGAAATATTTTAGTTTTTACATAACTCTTGAATCTTACGTTACGTCATATTGTATAATACGAATAACACTGGAGGTGGATCATTTGTATTCGATCTATATTATGATGAAATGAATATTTTAAAGCCATCTAAAATTAGCGAGGGTGGGCATCGTTATTATGACGAAGAGGCAGTTACCCAGCTTTATTACATACTGACATTAAAAGAGATAGGCTTCCCACTGATACAAATAAAGGCTATCATAACGAATCAAGAAAAATCTCCAATGGAATTATTACAGATGCAAATGGAATTGATTCAATCGAAAATTGAGCAATTAAAAAAGAACAAACATACGTTAGAAAGTGTTATTCAAGTCATCGAGCTCGGCGGTCATAAAAATTGGGAGGATATTTTTAATACGTTCAAGTACCTCTCGCCTATAAATAGCAAAGTTACCGAGAAAAGAGAAAAATATTTCTCAAATGAAGAATTGCAGATCCTGAATACCTTGCCAAAAGTCGGTCAGGATACACCAGTTGTTGCGGACTTTATCAATTTATTTCGCGATATACGACAAGCAATTGCTGACCAAGTAACACCTGATTCTGAAAATGGCCAACAGCTTGCTAATAAATGGTTTGAGATAGCTAAGGAAATGTATGGTGAAAATGCAGCTACAGCCAAAAAAGCGTATCAAGTCTATCGCACCAAAAAAGAAAATCTTGGATTTGTCTATCTTGACGAGGATGTAATTTCATTTATTGAAGATGCATACGGTCATCAGTTGAAGGGTGATGGAAATTTACACTTCTTATAAAACGGCCTTTAGCATTATACTTTGCAGTAGATTTTGTATACTTGCAAGGTTGGCCAAAAAAGCAAAGCACTCCCCTTTTTTCGAAAAAGGCATTTTCAAGTGGTTTCAATATATACAATTGCTATTCGTTATTCGTGGATTCACTCTTGCCGGGTTAAAGGCACTCTTGCTACAAAAGTACGGAGTAGATGGGTATAATCAAATGCTGATTTACAGGCAAGTAACCGAATGGTTTTTCAGTTTGCTGATTATGGGACTCTTCCTCTATACGAATGTACCAATAAGTAAAATTATGAAACAAAAAAAGTTAAAGGAAAAAATAGAAAACGCCTGATAAACCAAGCAGGTGACCAATCATTACTCGATTCGTCACCTGCTGGATAATCATTCATATGTTCGATAAAGTGATATTTATTAACTAAATACAATACCGCCATCTGTGATAATAGCTTGTCCTGTAATATAGTCAGCGTCATCTGATGCTAAGAAAGACACAAGGTTAGCAACGTCCTCTGGTTCTTGCGGTCTTCCTAATAAAATACCAGAAGAGAACTCTTTAAATGCATCTCCCTTTTTCATTTCCGGATTATACTTAATCATTTCTTCGTCGATACGGGTCCACATCGAAGTATCAGCTACTCCAGGGCAATAAGCATTTACTCGGATATTATGCTTAGCTAATTCCTTGGCGGACGAATGGGTGAAGGAACGGACGGCATGCTTCGTCGCAGAATATACGGCCAACATTTCATACGATTCGTGGCCTGCGATACTACAAGCATTGATAACTTTCCCTTTCGTTTTTTGCTTTATAAACTGCTCTGCAGCCGCTTGTGTGCCAAAAACTACACCATTCACGTTGACTGAAAACGCCTTGTTTAATTGGTTTTCTTCAATGTCTAGGAAAGGACCTACAACTTCTAAACCCGCATTATTTACAAATACATCAAGCTGTCCAAACGCCTCTGCCGCTTGGGACACAAGTTGGAATTGATCCTCTCTTTTTGAAACATCGCCTACAACACCTTCAACTTGTATTCCTTCTGCTTTAAATTCTTTTAAGGTAGAATCAAGTAACTCCTGGTTGATGTCATTTAAAACAATATGAAATCCATCCTTAGCTAGCCGCTGGGCAATTCCTTTCCCTAAACCACCTCCAGAACCAGTTACTACCGCAACTTTTGCCATATACATTTTCCTTTCGTGTATGTTAATGTGTCTAAGCTAAAAACATTCATTATTATATAGTGCGGCAGGATGAGAAAAGTATTAATGGTAACTTTTGCCGAGCTGTCATCAATATTTTACAAAACATATTCAAGGTTTGTTTCATTGAACATGTTTTTAACATGTTAGTCCACATTATCAACGAGATAGGTGGCTATCTCTGGGATAAATGATAAGACAATAATAAACACTAACATAATAATCGCATATGGGATGACTCCTTTAACTCTCTTTATGATATCTGCGGAAATTTACTACAGGTTATTGGCATTCCATGCAAGCTTTAAGACAAACAAACATTCATCTATAGACCTTAGGCTAATTTTATTCGCGGTCGGGTTGCTCTAAACCAATGTAAACAAAGGATGAAGATAATAACAATATCGATCATATCCCCACCATAATACATAACCATGCCACCAAGTTCTGCTTGATCTGCGGGCACTCCGTGAGGCGGGTTCGCATAGATGTACTTTGATAAAATACCATGTCCAGCTAAGGCAATAACAAATACGATTGCCCGGTACAAAAAAGAAGTGCGGTGAGGTATCGGATCAATATAGATCATGGACACGGTAAATAAGTAGCCGGCTAAGAATACATGGAAATGCACGATTATATGTAAAAGGATACTCTTATGCATGAGCGAGTATAGATCCGTAGTGTATAATAACCAAAGTCCACCTATATTAAGAAAGGATGCAACAACTGGGTTGGTATACATCCGTGATGGCCAACTTCTTAAAAACTTTGAAATCTTTCTTGCCAATGGAACGCTTAGTGTTCGCAGCATAAGTGTCATCGGTGCAGCGAGTGTGAAAAGCAATGGCGCAAGCATCCCTAAAAATAAGTGGCCGAACATGTGAGCTGCGAAGTCTACATGTGCACGATCAGCTAACGGGCCTGCAACCGAGATAATAGCGAAAAGAATTCCAAAAGCCCAATAAACCGTTCGATATATTGGCCAAGGTTTCTGTCGCCTGTTGGAGACAATTACAGCTAGGATATACATGACGAAAGCCATTATAAACGGTAGTGCCAAAAGTAGCTGAGGTATTATTCCAATTGTATGATGAATGTGGTTATTGATGTTCATGTGAGGCATCCTTCCCTGGTTGCTGGCTATTTCTTGTCTGGACAATAAGGGTTAGACCAATTATAATCATTAAAATAGCTGTTGTGTTCCAAATCACGTCATAGATAATTAAATGATCTACATAACGAATCTGGTGTATCCGCATTAATTTGTGCTGAATTGTACCATCATATAACTGGAACACCCCTGCACCAAGAAACACTCCTCCCCACCACCTCCTTAACCACAGTGCGTTACGTCGTCTGAGATCAGCGAACATAAACAAGCCCCCAATGGTTGCAAACCAACTAAAAGCATGGAAAAGACCGTCAGAAATTAGCCCGATATCAGTCGTTGATTTGTCATAAAAATGATGCCAGCGCAGAATTTGATGAAATACCGTCTCATCTATGAACGCGATGAGACCAACCCCAAAGAGAATGCCAGACCACAAGTTACGGTCTGAGTAAATCGGTAAGTTCTTATGCTTGTTCCTGTTACTATCAGTCATTTTCTTCTCCTTTACACTAAATATCTATAGTGTTTCCTCGAGCAGCCTCAAATATAAGCGTTTTTATTTTATAGTTTGCTATGTCGTGTAAGAAAATCTGGATTTAATACTAAGCCTATATCCTTATTCCAGTTAGTAATAAGTTTTTTGATCAAAAAAGAGGAAATCTGGGATAAATTTAACCAATTTATCCATACTAAAATGGACTAGTTAGATACATGGAGGTCACTTATGCGCCCTGTAAAAAAACAAGCAAATCAAGCGGATTTCCCGCTTTCTATGGATGAATTTGAAGACAAACTTAAAACAGAGGTTCTCAATAGTCAGGATCTGAGTTTTACGGTTTATAAACAAGAAAATAAGCAGGTTGCTGTTTTTTATATTCCCTATCTTATTGATTTGACTAAAATCGAGCAACAAGTCTTGAATAACTTATTAGATATGCAAACAGAATGTACAGCAGACTCCATATTAAGTGAAATACCGCTTTCCTCGGGGGAACAAGTGTCCAGCATTAGGACGATCCGAAATAAACTTACGGAGGGCTATGTTGGTCTCTACGTCGAACAAGAAAACCGAGTTATCATGTACGAACTGGGTAAAACGGAAAAACGGGCACTGGAAAAAGCAGAGACGGAATCAGTAGTTGTTGGTCCGCTCATTGCTTTTACCGAGTCCCTTGAAAGTAACTTAAATATAATCAATTGGCGGATGAATACACCAGACCTCGCAATGGAAAAAGTTGAAGTCGGTAAAAGAAATCCAAAAGAAACGAGAATAATCTATCTTAAATCAGTTGCGAACGAAACAGATGTTAATACAATGAGACAACGGTTGACTGATCTCGAGATTGATATGGTAGAAGACATTCATATGCTTAAACAATATATTTTAGATTCCTCTACCTCTATATTTGCGCAATTTGTATCTTCTGAATTGGTGGATCGCTCTATGTATGCAATAAAATCGGGTAAAATTATTGTTATGGTTGAAGACAGCCCGTTTGCTTTAATTGCACCTTCTACATTATTTAGTTTCTTTGAGTCTACAGAAGACCGCTATTTTCATTGGACGTTAAGCATGTTTGTCCGTTTTCTTCGTTTTCTTGCTGCATTTGTAACTTTACTGTTAACCCCAATGTACGTCGTTGCAACTACGTATCATTACGAACTAGTCCCATCCCAGCTCCTAGTTTCGCTCGGTGAATCTCGAGCAGTTGTTCCATTTCCGCCGCTTATTGAAGTATTCTTGATCGAACTCGTAATTGAACTATTACGGGAAGCTGGAGCAAGACTACCTACCAAAGTGGGTCAGACGATAGGTATTGTTGGTGGTGTGGTTGTTGGAACTGCAGCGGTTCAAGCTGGAATTTCGAGTAACATTCTGATCATATTAGTTACAATGAGTGCTTTAGCTTCTTATGCGACGCCTAGTTATATCATGGGTAATACGATACGATTTGTTCGTTTCCCACTGTTTTTCCTTGCTGGTTTTTACGGGATTATCGGGCTGATGTTTGGTATCTGTTTATTAGTCATCCATTTAGTTCGTCTAGAGTCTTTAGGCAGACCATACCTCGCGCCATTGTACCCCCTCCGACTTGCAGATTTTAACAAATCTTTTTACCGTCTGCCGGAGCAAACGAAATATAAACGCTTTTTATCGTATCGACCAAAGGATAAACAATTATTTAACAAAGAGAGAGCTGCGGAAAGAAGAGATGTTGATGAGTAGGGATTGTATATGAAAATTAATCTTCAAATACCAAAAGGTGAACAATTCCGTTCTTTCTATATGCTTTTTATTATTGCCTCCATGCAGCTGGGTGTTGGATTGATTGGAATCCCACGAATTGTCTTTATGGAAGCAGGGCATGACGCATGGATTTCGATACTCATTGCCTACCTCTATATTGCCCTGCTCCTTTTTGTCATGTTATATATATTGAGGCAATATGAAAATACGGATATCCTCGGCGTTCAGGCCGACCTATTTGGCTGTTTTATTTCAAAAGTGCTCGGAACGGTATACATCCTTTATTTTATATTCTATATCTTATCCACACTCGTAACCTATATCGAGATTATTAAGGTTTTTGTTTTACCGGATAGTAATGCATTCGTGCTGGGATGTATGCTTCTTATTATTGCTATCTATACGGTATTTGGCGGTCTAAAAGCAGTTGTTGGCGTCACCTTTCTCTTCTTTATGTTCTCTTCTTGGTTATTTGTTTTATTAATTCAACCAATTCGACAAATGGATTTTCTCAACTTTCTGCCTGTGATGGATAAAGATATAATGGATATTTTACGAGGCACAATTGCTGCGTCTTATACATTTACAGGATTTGAAATCTTGTTTTTTATCTATCCCTTTGTAGCAAATAAAAAAAAGATTGGTAAGCCTGTTTTCTTAGGACTATCCTATTTCACTTTCCTCGTCCTTCTTTCTACAAACATAGCGATTGGATTTTTAAGTCCAGCTCAATTGGAAAGAAGAATTTGGGTTGTATTAAACTTGTTTAAAATTCAAACCTCTCCTATCATCGAGCGGTTGGACTACGTTGTCATTGCAGAATGGATGATGGTTGCGATGCCAAAAGTGATTCTTCTTATGTGGTGCATAAGTTATATAGCGAAACGTATTTATAATCTTTCGAACGAAATTAGTGTTTACACAAGTGCAAGTATCCTTCTAATTCTGATCCCTTTTTTTAATGAGCATTTTATCATTCAGCGTTTGATTGATAATGTTAGCAGGGTATCCTATGGGATTGTATATATTTATCCCTTCCTTCTTTTGCCACTCGTTCTTTTAAAGAAAAAAATACGGAAGAAATAAGGAGGGTGAATACATGCGAACTGCTAAGTTAATACCGTTATTCATATTTATTGTATTTCTGCAGGCTTGTCTGGAAACAACACAAATTGAGAAGTTGGCAATCATTAATACACGCGGAGTTGATCTAATAGATGAAGGGGAAAAAAGAATGATTGAAACGACACTCGTTCCTTATATTTTTGATCCGAATGCTCCAGATATGACTAGTTTGTTGACTGGAAGGGGTCATACAATTAAACAAGCCCGTGTAGAAGCTGAAAAACAATCGCCCTATCCATTAGTCCCCGGAAAAATCAATATAGAATTTTACGGAAGAGAAGCAGCTGAATCGGGTATTCTTCCCTTTCTTAATACACTAGTTCGTGATGCAACTGTTTCTGACATTATGCAGCTAGCCGTAACCAATCAAACTGCAAGAGAAATTCTTGAAATAGAGCAACAAAGTGTAGAATTAAATCGAACAAAGTATTTACAAGACTTAATAAGTAAAGAGGTCGAAAAGGGTACTTTACCACCAATTACCTTACAGTTTTTCACGCGATTAGTGCAACAAGTCGGCATTGATCCGATACTTCCAGTAATAGACGTAGTGGATGGTAAACCTACACTAACTGGTGCAGCCGCTTTTCGGGCAGACCAGTATGTTGCTAGCATATCAGTAAAAGAATCATTCATGGCTAATTTATTGAGACAGCGTTTGAGAGGAACCCCAATTGATGTAGGCGTCCCTCGTGAAAATTATCTGGACGAGATAATTGCTTATAAAGGAGAACCGTCAGAAATTGAAGATTCGATTTATCTTTCTTTAATGCTTAATACAGGTAAAGGGAAAATAAAAATTGTCGACTCTGATTCGTTAGCGTTTAAGGCAGATATCACAATGAAACTGGAATTATTAGAAACCTCAATCCCAATGGACATTAAATCAGAAGATACTTCTCGGAAATTCGAACGTGATATAGAGAAATACTTTGTAAGAGAATATGAAAACCTATTCGCGAAACTTCAAGAAGTAAACTCAGATGCATTGGGTCTTGGGAGAAAGTATATCACTTCAAGAAAAGGAAGTAAGACGACTAACAAGGAATGGATGGAAAAATATCAAGATGCCAAAATAGAATTTGATATCGATGTGACAATTGTCAACTTTGGGGCGATTGATTAATAAGTGGACAGCTAAACCTTCATGGTTTAGCTGTCCGTCTTTTTATTTAACCGCCTTAAAGAAGAAGGAGTCAACCTTTATTACTATGCTCAAATAAGGAATTCGCACGCTATGTCGGACAGTTTATGCTCGATTTAATGCGTGATAACACCAACTGAAATCATTCCCCGTTTTGCTAACCGAATCCGTGCAATCCATTTATAAGCTTACCGGGTTGGAGAAATTGAGGTGGACAAGTATCCTAGTGAAGCCATAGAGAAAACTGGTTCTTGTCTATACCTTTTTTCAAAACATGTGACATTTATGAAAACTTTTGCTATGCTAGATTCGAACTAAATAATATGAAACTACTAGGGGTGCCCTAACTGGGCTGAGAGGAAAGTGTGTTTCCGACTCTTATCGACCTGATCTGGTTAATGCCAGCGTAGGGAAGTAGTGAGATTGTTCTCATAACTATTTTCTTGTGAAGCCAGGTCTAATCATGACCTGGCTTTTTAATTGGTTGATTTTACCCCTTAAGATTGGAGGTCAAGTATGAATAAAACCCGTCTCATCACGACGATGGCCGTCTTTATCGCAATTGGAACAATCAGCGCACAATTAATCTGGTTTCCTGCCGGTGTAGCCCGCGCTTATCCAGTACAGCATGCGATTAATGTCGTAGCCGCTGTCACCTTGGGACCCGGTCCGGCAGTCATTATTGCTTTCATGATCAGTCTATTACGCAATATGCTCGGACTAGGAACCTTATTAGCCTTCCCAGGTGCAATGGTCGGCGCTTTTCTTGCAGGGTTCCTGTATAAGCAAACCAAGAAGCAATCGCTCGCCGCATTAGGTGAAGGGATTGGCAGTGGGGTTATTGGTGCATTATTTGCAGTGCCATTTGCTTATGTATTTATGGGGACATCGGCCGGTGCATTTGTTTTCATCCCCCCATTCCTTGTAAGCAGTATATCTGGAGCAATTCTTGGACTGCTCGTTGTATCTAAAGTTTACACCAAGGGCTTAATAAAAAATTAAAATGAGTAAGTTGATGAAGGAGAATGTTCAATGAAGAATGTTGCATGTGCTCTAACGATAGCGGGTACGGACCCGAGCGGCGGTGCTGGAATTCACGCCGATCTGAAAACGTTTCAGGAATTGAAAACTTATGGGATGTCGGTTATCACCTCCATCGTGTCCCAAAACACGACAGGTGTTCAAGCTGTTTCCCACGTCTCTCTAGAAATGATCGAACAGCAACTAGACTCGATTATTTCTGATATGCCTATCCATGCATTTAAAACAGGGATGATTGCCAATCAGGATATGATGAAAATGATTTATAATAAAATTAAGCATTTGGATGCACCTTATGTTATGGACCCGGTCATGGTTGCCACAAGCGGTGACACATTGATTGAACGCGATTCCCGTAATTATTTGCGGAAGAATTTGCTCCCTCTTACAACAATTGTAACTCCAAATATTCCAGAAACAGAATATCTAATAGATGAAAAAGTTGAAACCGATGAGGACATGAAGCAGGCTGCCGAAATGCTTGTGAAAAATTTTGGCGCGAAAGCTGCACTAGTTAAAGGCGGTCACCGCGAAGGCGATGCGGTTGATTTCCTTTATGATGGTTCAAGGATCCATAGCTTTTCGGCTCCCCGAATAAATACAAATAATACACATGGTACAGGTTGTACGTATGCAGCAGCGATAACTGCTAATCTAAGCCAAGGCCTCCCTCTTAACATTGCGGTTAAACAGGCAAAACATTATGTAACGCTCGCGATCAAGTATTCTTTGGACTTAGGAGCTGGTAGCGGACCGACAAATCATTGGGCACCGCGTATCCATACAAATAATTTAACGACAACTGAGGTGGAGTAACGATGTCATCATTTAATCCATTAAGCTTAAGGAAATATTTCATTATGGGAAGTCAAAATGTTAAAGGTAATCCCGTTGCTGTTCTGGAGCAAGCTATACAAGCTGGAATTACAATTTTCCAATTTCGGGAAAAAGGCCCAGGCTCCCTTTCAGGAGATAGTAAAATTAAGTTAGGAAAAGAATTGCGGACAGTTTGTAGCGTACATCAAATTCCATTTATTGTTAATGATGATGTAGAATTAGTAGACAAATTAGATGCAGATGGGATACATGTCGGGCAAGATGATCAATCGGTGAAAGAATTACGGGAGATGTTTCCTAATAAAATCATTGGATTATCTGTTTCAAATCAGGACGAATTAAATAATAGTGCGCTAGAATATATTGATTATATAGGTGCTGGTCCAGTGTTCCTTACTACAACGAAAGTGGATGCAAAATCTAGTGTCGGGTTGGATTGGATCCGTTTCTTGCGTGCAGAATTCCCTGAGTTTCCGATAGTCGGAATCGGTGGGATTAATACAACAAATGCGAGCTCAGTATTAAAAGCTGGAGCTGATGGTGTTTCTTTCATATCCGCTGTAACGAGAGCAGAAGATATAAAAGAAGCAGTAAGTAAATTATAATATTCTTATTTTTTGTTCGCTATGGCAAATAACAGACAGGAAATTATGGACGGTGTATACAATGGAATCTGCTCCAGCGCTTTATATTCACCACAAGAGTGCCTTCTGGGCGTTGATAAAATACGTAAAAGATTTAACAATCGATACGCAAGGCATCTACCTTATATCAAAGAATAAGCATAGAAAACAGCCTCATACATTTTTGTACGAGGCTGTATTTTTATTTATTTTTTGGAAGCAATCGGTCATCAACCGGAATCTCCGGTCTTATATCTAAGAGCATAGAGATGAATTGATCCCTATTTTCCGGCGATATAGCAACTACGTCAAGTTTACTACAAGATATTTGTATTCGTTTTAAGGATAGTGCCGGAGAGTTAAGCGGCATTTTTGACAAAGCAATTAATTTAATGTCCGGGATATGAACAGTCTGCCGAATCGGGCCATAATAGATTTTTATCTTGTCCCCTTCTATTTTATATCCAGTCCGGAACCAGAACCAGAGTAGAAATGCAGCTAATCCGAACATAATGAACATGGTTGTAACCTGCCCTTTTAAGAGTGGAAATAATATCCCAAGTAGCGAAATTATCCAGACGATGCCAGTTATCCACTTGTCTCTTATGGATGGAAAATACATAGACTTCCTCCTATTTGGCACTTATTGCGAGCATCCGGTCTAAATTTTTAAATTCGAGCGATTCCAGTTTCGGTTCAATCTTTGTTCGATCAAATCTTTTCTGTGCCGTTTCCAGCTCACAAGAGACGGGTACATCACATTTAATTTCAGCAAGTTCCCTTGAAATGTGAAGCATCTCAAGATCGGTTTCTAATTTGGTACGGATCCCTTTTGTTAATTGATCCGTATTAGCTAGAAGTCCTTCAATGGATTGATACTCTTTAATTAATCGAAGCGCCGTTTTTTCCCCTATTCCTTTTACACCTGGGTAATTATCTGCGCTATCTCCCATTAATGCTTTCATATCAACGACTTGGTGTGGATATATCCCTTTTTTCTCAAAGAAGTTTTCTCTTGTAAACAATTCATAGTTCCCTTGTCCTTTTCTCATGATTGAGACGTGTATATTCTCATCAACTAGCTGAAGCATATCCTGATCTCCTGTTAGAACAATAACCTCGTGATCTGCTTGAAATAGACGAGCAAGCGTACCAATACAGTCATCTGCCTCATAATTTTCTAGACCGACATTTGGAATATTGAAAGCTTCGACGACTTCTTTAATTAAGTCAAATTGTGGTACAAGCTCTTCCGGGGGTGCTCCACGGTTTGCTTTATAATCTGGATAAATTTCATTACGGAACGTTTTGCTCCCCATGTCCCAGCAACAAATTACGTGGCTCGGTTCATACATGTCAACTGCATCAAGGAAATACCGTAAAAATTGATAAATTCCATTTGTTGGTATTCCTTCACTTGTTTTCATAAAGTTTCCTCGGAAGGCAGTAGCGAAAAATCCTCTAAATAACAATGCCATTCCGTCTACTAATAAAATCTTATTCTTTTCCATTTATATATCTACTCCTACCTTTTCTTCCATTATGAGTTTTTCCAACTGTTCTAGTGTTTCACCTAATCTTGGAAGTTCTGCTGGTGCTGCTAATATCGTGAAGTAATTAGAAACTTGTTGCTCCAGTCGTTGGATGGTTGACTCTTTCATCACCTTGATTAGTTCTTGCCACTGCTCTTTGTAACCTGAAACCATCCTCTCTTGATTTGCTTGGATAAACTTTTCAATTGATGGTAAAAGCATTTGATACAGTTCTTCTTTCATTGTTTCTTTTTCATTTTGTACGAAAAATGCTTTTGTTCCTTTATATTTTCCAATAATAGGCTGGAAGAGTTTCATTTGTATAGCTGGCATTTTCTCCTCATAATCCGGTGTATATAATTCATAATCAAACTGGTCCGGTAAAGCAAATAGTGAATTAATCTCCTTATTTCTTTTATGCATTGCCTGGTATACCTCATTTGCCAATCGTAATGTATGGCGTTCCATCCTTAAAGATACGGCTTGAAGTTCTTGATTAAGTTCAAATTGAATATATTCGATTAAGTTCTCTAGCGCATTCCTCAACTCGGCAGTTGCTTTTCTGCCATTTTCAGTAATTGTTGTTGGATTGAACATTTCCTTAAACATATCGTGATAACGAATACTAAGTCGCTCTATAACATAGTAGAGCTGCTTCTCAATCCGTTGCTCGAGCTGCTGCATATAGACATCCGTTTCATATGTGCGAACATATGTAGCGGCTTGTGTCTGGTCTTGTTTTATCCGCTCTTTTTGCTGCTCTTTATCTGCTTCATCAAGTGTGATAGAGGAAATATAGTGTTCCATTGTTTCATACGCTCGCCTCATATCCCATAAGGCACTGTCAATTGTTAATGAAGCTAAGTCATGATGAATAAAGGAATAAAATTGGCTTTCAAATGCTTCCATTTGCCCGTTTAATGGAAGTTGTTTTACCTTCTCACTAAGCGACTGTTTACTAGATACTGGAAATAATCTGGCATTCCGAATCCCAAGTTTTGTTAATTCGTCTGTGACATAAGTCGTGACGAGCTGTAATTCCTCTTTACTTTCCGCAAGATCGGCAGCATTAACAATGAAAAACATTTTATCCAATTGAAATGCTTCTTTTACCCGGCCGAGTTGTAAAAGAAAATCTCGGTCGGCGCGTGATAACGCATGATTATAATACGTTACATAAAGGATAGCGTCCGCATGTTTAATATAATTGAATGCTACATTCGTGTGCCGGGCATTCACCGAATCTGCACCAGGAGTGTCTACTAAACTAATACCTTGTCTTGTAATGGGGCTATCATAATAGACATCGATTGCTTCAACGAAACAAGCCATCGTCTCATCTGCGACATAGGCGCCAAATTCATCAAAGGGGATTGTCCGTTTTTTCCCGATATATTCTTTATTGGCAATATAGCCTTTCATCATGGCGCGGATATAAGCTTGGTACATCTTATTTAAACGGGCATCTTCAGCAATATTCTTCTTATCAATCCATGTAAGCAACCGATCGAGGGTATCCCCCTTTGGAGAGAATTTATCCGTCATATCGGTTAATTCCTCATATAATTTCGCTTCCTGCTTCATTGTCACCACGACCGTACCGTGCGGGTATTCTTCTGTTATTGGATGGATGCGGTTGACAGTTGCCGTCGTTGGGTTCGGTGAAACAGGTAACACATTTTCTCCAATCAATGCGTTGGAAAAAGATGACTTACCAGCACTGAATGCACCAAATAGAGCAATCGTAAATGTTCGATTTTTAAGTCTATCTTGCTTTCTTTTAAGATCTGTTATTAAATCAGTAAAACCTGGGATTTTCTCCGTAAGCGTGATTGTCTGCTCAATCCGTTTCAGCATTTCTTCAGCTGACAGATTCGTAGGTTGTGCTTCTGTTTCCACTACTGCTTTTATCTCCGTCTTAGTTTCTTCCTGATTTTTTTCATAAATAGACTGCTCGGCGATAACAAATTTATCTTCTTTCCGCTTTACTTCAGTCAGCGTTTGTTCCCATTCTCTTTCATCGACACGCGGGAAGGCGAATACTTCATCTATTACGCTGATCTTGCTTTCCAATTCAGCTTGAATTTTATTGTATTTATCGATAACCTTCCGTATTTCTTCAAGATTTTCTGAAGATGTTTCTTGTTTTGCCAATGTTTCAGCATGCTTATCCGCTAGTGCTTGCTGGATCACTTCAAGAAGATCTAAGGAGCGCCGCCTGAATTTAGCTTTAATATCGCTTGCGACGTCATTTGTATAATTTAATACATACTCCCCGTTCACTTGAGCGCCATGCTTTAATAACTTTTCAAAATCAGAGTGATCATAATTGATTGAGAAATTATTCACTTCTTCGATTAACGCTTGATCAGTCAGTGCATAGTCCTTCAGGAGCTGAACATATTTATCCCTCAGCTTCCATTGAATTGATGAGCGAATTGTTTCTTGGATTAATTGCTCAAATTCTTCTCTGCGGTTGGCCCTTTCTTCCTCGGTTTTCTTCTTGGATCCAAACAAGCCTACTTTAAAACGTGGTTGCTCGGCTTCAAGATAACTTTCAGCAAGATCACGTACTTCTTTCGGCATTAAATACGCATTTTGCAATGTTTGTTTTAATTCCGATTGAAACGTCTCTTCCAATTCTTCTGGCTCTTTCGCAAGATTTCTCATTAGTTTCTCAGCAGTTTCCATATGAGCCAACTGTTGTTCTACATCTTCATCCATTTCTATTTCGCTCTTTAGTTCATCATACTGCTGTTCCAGGAAGGATTTATGCTTCTCCATAACCTGTTTGACTGAGGCTTGAATATTGAAATGCGTGTCTCCTTCATTTTCTAGGATGGAAAACAATGTAGTTTTTACCTTGTTGAATTCATTGATTGTTAGCGAAGGATCATAAAGTGATGTATAAAAAACTTCGACAGGTTGAATATTCCAAGCTGTAAAGGTTTGCCTGATACTTTCTTTGAAACTGGCAAATGATAATTCCTTTTCATTATGTTTATCAATCTGATTAATTATTAAATAAAATGGGATTTGATTTTCTTGTAGTGATTGAAGAAAATACAAATTAACTTCAGATTGGACATGATTATAGTCCACGACATAAAACAGGACATCTACTAAGTGAAGTGCACTCTCCGTCATTAAGCGGTCAGCATCATCCGCAGCATCAATCCCCGGTGTATCCATTAGCGCTGCTTTATGTGGTATAATTACTTCTTTCGTACTGATTTCGATTCGCTTAATTTCATCTTTATCTGTTGAATAGGCCTTAATCATATCAAGATCGTAAGGTTCCTGATACTCAATAGGATCCCCTTTGGTAAAGAAGACTCTTGCCCAGCCCTCTCCAGATGTTAACTTAACAATATTTGCACTCGTTGGAATCGGACTTTTTGGCAAAATTTCCTTTCCAAGCAGTGCATTAATCATGGATGACTTCCCCGCTGAAAAATGTCCTGAGAAACTGACGACGAGCTCCTTATCATGTAACTTTTGATACAACTCCAATATTTTCTTTGCATTTTCCTCATCATTATTTGCCTGCATCAGTTGATAAAGAGCTGCAAGCTGTTCTTCGTTCAACTCTGTTCCTGTATTAACCTGCACCATGAATACTTTCTCCTGCCCCTCTTAAAATAACGATTTTAATCTATTATACGTAAAAATCACCTATATTTCTACCGCTCCCCCTTAGTTAACATAATAAAGTTATCGTAAATTGAAAACTAGGGTCAGAGCATTTGTCCCATTTTTTTAATACACAGAAAAGAGAGCCTTAACTGTTTTGCAGTCAAGGCTCTTCTAATGCTATAAAATTAGACTGGATAAACACCGTGCTTTCTTTCTGTGAAGGTAAGATTCTTATCTTCATAGATTTCGTATCGTTTAATAAGCTCTTCCCGTAAGCGGTCCGGATGAATGATATCATCAACAACCATTTCTGATGCTAAACGATAAATATCAATTTCATCCTTATAGGCGTCCTGCTTCTCTTTAATAAACGCATTTCTTTCTTCCTCAGGCAACTCAGCGATTCTTTTTGCGTGTACCGCATTCACTGCTGCCTCAGGGCCCATGACAGCAATTTGGGCATTTGGGAATGCAAGTACCGAGTCTGGTTCAAAAGCTGGTCCTGCCATCGCGTATAGACCTGCACCGTATGCTTTCCTCACGATAACAGAAATTTTAGGTACCGTAGCTTCACTCATACTCGCGAGCATTTTTGCACCATGACGGATAATCCCTTCTCTTTCAACTTTTGTACCAATCATAAAACCTGGAACATCTGTCAAGAAAAGAAGTGGAATATTAAATGCATTACAAAGCTGGATGAATTTCGCAGCTTTATCCGCGGAATCTGTGAAAAGGACACCCCCTTTTACACGAGGCTGATTCGCAATAATCCCTACACTTCGGCCATTAATCCGCGCTAAGCCGGTAATCAATTCTTTCGCAAATTCTTTCTTTACTTCAACTAAACTGTCTTCATCGATTACCTGTTCAATTAATTCAATCATATTAAAAGCCGCATTCTGATTTTCCGGAACAATTTCTGTTATCGTCTTATCCGACGCTTTCACAGCTTTCTGAGCTGACTCAGGAGGCTTATTCCTAAAGTTCGGCGGGAAATAGCCAAGATATTTTCTTGCATAAGCTATTGCTTCTTCTTCCGTTTTCACAAGGACGTCACCGACACCGGAAACGGTACAATGCATTCTTGCACCACCCATTTCCTCTAAAGACACTTTTTCACCGATTACCTTCTCCGCCATTCTCGGCGAGCCAAGGTACATCGATGCATTACCTTCGACCATTACTACAACGTCACAAAAAGCTGGAATATATGCTCCTCCTGCTGCAGATGGGCCGAATAATAAACAAAGCTGTGGCACCCTTCCAGATAGTTTTATTTGGTTATGGAATATCCTGCCCGCCCCTCTTCTACCAGGGAACATCTCGATTTGGTCGGTGATTCTTGCACCGGCGGAATCAACAAGGTAAATAATCGGAATTTCCAGGTTAAGTGCTGTTTCTTGAATCCGAAGTATTTTCTCAACGGTCCGTTTCCCCCATGATCCGGCCTTAACAGTCGAATCATTGGCCATCACACAAACATTTTGGCCATTGATTTTGCCAATCCCTGTAACTACTCCATCAGAAGGTAAATCTCCGGCCATACAGTTGGCGAAAAAAGCATCTTCTATATCTAAATCTTCATCAAATAAAAGCTCTAAACGTTTCCGTACAAACAATTTCCCCTTTTCTGTGTTTGCTAGGTGATATTTTTCTTTCCCACCTTGTTTAATCGTTTCTACCCGTTGTTCTAGTTCCTCAATAAATGACATGTTCTAGTCCTCCCCCCAACTATTCCCCTTTATAAATCGGTTTCCGCTTTTCACTGAATGCTTGCAAGCCTTCTTTCCGGTCCTGAGTCGGTATCGTTTTCTGATAAGCAAGATGCTCGATTTCAAGTCCTGTTACGAGATCCGTTTCCGCCCCACGATTAATTGCAAGCTTTGCCTGTTCCAAAGCTACTGGACCATTGGCAGTAATTCTTTCCGCAATTTCCCTAGACTCGTTTATTAATTCCGAGCTCGAAACCACCTCATCTAAAATACCGAGCTTTTCCGCTTCATGAGCAGTAATTGATTGAGCGGTATAGATGAGACGCTTTGCCTTGCCGGACCCAATTAAGCGCGGCAATCGCTGTGTCCCGCCCGCTCCTGGGATAATCGCTAATGATGTCTCTGTAAGTCCAAGCTTCACATGTTCTGCAGCTATGCGCAGGTCACAAGCAAGAGCCAGCTCAAGACCACCACCAAATGCGACACCATTGAGTGCTGCAATTACCGGCATGCGCATGTTTTCAACTCGGTTCACTGTTTTACCGATATAGCGAACTGCCTGAACGACTTCCCGATCAGTCATCGTTTTCCGTTCTTTAAGATCGGCCCCCGCACAAAAAGCTTTCTCTCCCTTGCCAGTAATAACCGTACAAAAGCTTTCCTCATTTGCATCAACTGAATCGAGTGCTTGATTTAGTTCATTTAACAACTCGGTGGACATTGCATTCGCTGCCTCAGGTCGATTTAAAGTAATGGTTGATACATGATTTTCTATATGGACTTCAATCATCCCGTTGCCCCCCCTTTTCTCCCTGATTATTCGATAATTGCAATTTCGTCTCCTTCATTAACAAAGTCCCCTTCAGCGACTTTCAATTCTTTGATTACGCCATCAGCTTTAGCAGGAATCGGGATCTCCATCTTCATTGATTCCAAGATAACGACATCCTCTCCAGAGCTAACAACATCCCCTTCGTTCTTAACAATTTTCCATACATTACCTGCCATACTTGCAACTATTTTTTCCATAATTGTTCCTCCTTACGATTTTTGGATTAATGGGATATAATAATTATCCACAAAATTAGTCGTTGTATTTCCTTGTTTAAATTGAGGAATCGCTACAGATTTCTCTAGCATTGGCAGATTCGTTTTGATCCCATCAATCCGATAATTTGCCAATGCCTGTTCCAAACGCTCAACAGCTTCTTTCCGTGTCTCTCCCTTTACAATCAATTTACCAATCATTGGATCGTAAAAAGGGGTTACTTGATAATTTTCGGTAAAAGCAATATCATGGCGGATTCCTTTTCCCTCAGGTAAACCCACGCTTGTTATGGTACCTGGGGAAGGGAAAAATCGTACCGGGTCTTCCGCATAAATTCTTGTTTCTATTGCGTGTCCATTCCGTTTAATTTCCTCTTGTTTAAACGGAAGCTCTTCTCCATTTGCAATCCGGATCTGCATTTCAATCATGTCGATGCCTGTTATTTCCTCTGTTACAGGGTGCTCGACTTGAATCCTTGTATTCATTTCCAAAAAGTAATAGTTCTCTTCTTCATCCACAAGAAATTCAATCGTTCCCGCATTCGTATAAGAAATTGCTTTCGCTGCCTGGACGCCAGTTTCTCCCATCTTTTTTCGCGTTTTCTCTGAAATAAATGGTGATGGAGCTTCTTCAATCACCTTCTGATTACGCCGCTGAATCGAGCATTCCCGGTCAAATAAGTGGACAGCATTTCCATACTCATCTGCAAGAATTTGTATTTCAATATGGTGCGCATTTTCTATTTTTCTTTCTAAAAACATGGAACCGTTACCAAAAAAATTCAATGCACGTTCGGAATTACTTGTAAATACTTTTCTAAGTTCTTCCTCTTCCCGGACGACTTGCATCCCGATTCCACCGCCGCCTGCAGCAGCTTTCAGCATAATTGGATAACCAATTTCCTTGGCAAACTCTACCGCTTGTTCTACATCGGTAATTGCCTTTTCTGTTCCTGGTACAACAGGTACGTTTGCCGCAATCATTGCATTCCGGGCATTTATTTTATCCCCCATTTGTTGAATAACTTCACTTTTAGGACCGATAAAACGAATCCCTTCTTTTTCACATCGTTGTCTAAATACGGCATTCTCACTAAAAAAACCATAACCCGGGTGAATAGCATCGGCTGCGACCTTTTTAGCAACATCGAAAATCTTATCCATATTCATATAACTTTCATTAACTTGAGAAGCTCCTAACAAATAAGCTTCGTCTGCCGCTTTTACGAACGGTGCTTCTTTATCCGCCTCTGAATAAACAGCAATGGATGTAATACCAAGACGTTTACAGGTCCGAATAATCCGAGATGCAATCTCCCCTCGATTTGCAATTAGTATTCTCTTAATCATTGGCTGCCCCCTCTATTAGATTACTGATCTCAACGGTTATCCTAGCATCCTAGATATCTTGCAATAACAAGACGTTGAACTTCGGAAGTACCTTCACCGATTTCTAAAAGTTTAGCATCACGTAGATAGCGCTCTACTTCATATTCCCTCATATAGCCATATCCGCCATGAATTTGGATTGCCTGATCAGCCGTGCGAACTGCAGTTTCTGAAGCATATAATTTCGCAAAAGCTGCCTCCTTACCAAATGACTTATCTTGATCTTTCAGCCAAGCAGCTTTATGAACCATCGTTCTCGCTAGTTCAACTTCCATCGCCATATCTGCCAGCTTAAATTGAATCGCTTGAAATTTAGATAGGGATTGGCCAAACTGCTTTCTTTCCTTTGCATACTCGAGTGCTTTATCTAAAGAACCTTGGGCTATCCCGACACCTAGTGCGCCAATCGATATTCTTCCTCCATCCAGCGTTGAGAGGAATTGCTTGAATCCTTTGTTTACTTCACCAAGGACATTCTCTTTCGGGACGACGACATGATCAAGGACAATTTCAGCGGTATCCGAACCTCTGACACCCATCTTATCGTAATTGCTCGTAATTGTAACGCCGGCAGTGTCTGTTGGCACAATAATCGAGGAAATAAGTTTCTTCCCATTCTCATCCTTGCCAGTCACCGCAGTAACGATTAAAAGCTTTGCAAAGCTTGCATTCGTTATAAAGCATTTTTCCCCATTAATAACATAGTTGTCACCTTCCAGAACGGCGGTCGTCATTGTACCACCTGCATCCGATCCCGCATTCGGTTCCGTAAGTCCAAAGGAGCCGAGCGCCTTTCCTTCCGCTAAAGGTTTTAAAAATTTCTCTTTCTGCTCATCTGTGCCAAAATAATAAAGCGGGCTTGCACCTAGTGAGACTGCTGCAGCATAACTTAGCCCCGTACTGCCGCATACCCGGCCAATTTCCTCCACTGCAAGAGCATAAGAAACCGTATCTCCGCCAGAACCACCATACTCTTCCGGAAATGGAAGTCCAAGTAACCCTAATTCACCAATCTGCTTAAATATATCTTCTGGGAATTCCGCCTTCGTGTCAATTTCAATCGCCCGTGGTCGAATTACTTCTTCCGCAAAATCTCTCACCATTTTCCTAATCATTTCTTGTTCCTTTGTTAATTCAAAGTTCATCCGCCTATTCCCCCTTGTTTAATTTATGAAAATCAAGACCGACTGGTTGGTCGGTATCCTGGTAAAAAAATACTCCTCTAGGAAGTCCCATCTCCTATATGCCCATTCCCATTCCGAGTGACAGCATGAAGAATCAAGTCTGTGTAGATATCGGCTATTTCATCAATGCGCTTTTCTCCATTTCTCTGGTACCATTTATATGTCCAGTTCACCATACCGAGAATAGCCATCGTTGTAATATCAACGGATAAATCTCTACGGAAATTTCCAACAGCAATCCCTTCTTCGATTACATTTTGAATAATTGTTTTAAATTTATTCCGTTTCTTTTTGACGATTTCTTCATGTTCCGCTTTTAAATAAATGCTTTCTTGATAAAAGACGGTTAAATGAGCTTTATAAATGTCGAATACATTTACAAAGTCTTTGATGATTAGTCTTAATCTATCCTTGGGTGGCACATTCTGTTCATTTGCTTTGATGGCTCGTTCCAAGACATAGGTGATGAAGATATCATGGATAACAAACAATAGTTCATCCTTCGAAGTGAAATGGTGGTAAAACCCTCCCTTTGATATGCCTGCAGCGTCTACGATTTGGTTTACAGTGACGCCGTGGAATCCGTGTTGTTCAAATAAACTTAATGATGCTTCGATAATCCGTTCTCTTAGATCCGTTGAATTCATCCTCCCTCCAATGGAAGCGTTAACAATACTTTATCATATAATTTAAAATTGATAAAGAATAAACTTAATTATTTTAAAGTTGGGTTCTTAAAAAGCCTAGAGAATTCTCTAGGCTTTGTCGTTATTATTTTATTCTTTTTCCTCCTCGGCTTCGAAAGGTTTTTCGTAGGTGGTTTCTTTCCATGCTTCAGTTACCTCGCCGTCATGATCAGTGTCGATGACAAAGGAGCCGTTGCTGACGCGATCACTCATGGATAATTCAAGAGGATAGATCGAATGGGTAACTCCATTGGCCGTTTGAATGCTAATACTATCATTTTCATTAGCTGTAAAGAAACCTACGATGCGATGTGGCTTACTCTTCAATTCTCTTAACATATGGAGACCACGTTTCGCTCTCGTTGTTTTTTCGAACTCCGTAAGTCCCATGCGTTTCACAGCCCCCCGTTGCGTAACAAGGACTAAGGATGGGTCTGCCAAGTCTTCGAATATTTGACCACTAACAATGAATTCTTCGTCTCTTAAATTCATCGCTTTTACACCGGCTGTTCGCTGACCTGTCGGATTTACCTCAGATTCATGATACCATAGACCATATCCCGTATTTGATGCAAGGAAAATATCAGAATAACCGTTTGTTTCGTGGACGTCAATCAACTCATCGTCTTTCCTTAAATTAATTGCAATCATCGCCCGACCTTGTCGCTGGGTTTCATATTTGTCAAGCTCGGTTCGTTTAATCATTCCATTTCTAGTAAAGAAGACTAAATATTTCTTATCGGAAAACGCTTGGACTGGAATAACTCGCACCAGCCGCTCGTCTTCTGCAAGACTTGTAAAGTGTGAAATATGTGCCCCTAGATCCCTCCAGCGAATATCAGGGAGTTCATGGACAGGGAAATAAATAAACCTCCCTTTAGTCGTAAATAAAAGAAGATGATCGGTTGTATTCAGCTCATAGAGACCGATTAGATAATCCAGCTCTTTCATTGTCAAATCATCATTATTCGAGGCACCGTAAGAACGTAAACTCGTTCGTTTTATGTAGCCATCCTTCGTAACAGATACAACTACATCTTCACTAGGAATGAGAACCTCGATGTTTATTTTCAACTCTTCTATTTTTTCTTCCACTACTGTCAAGCGTGGTGATTTGAATTTTTTCTTGATTTCCCTTAAATCTTTTTTAATCGTCTTCATTAACGTTGCTTCACTAGCTAGAATTGCTTCATAGGATTGAATGTTCTGTTCCAATTCCTTTGCTTCATTTTCCAACTGGGTAATATCCGTATTCGTTAGACGATATAGCTGCAAATTAACGATTGCTTCGGCCTGTGCATCGGTGAAGTCGAATGCTTTTATTAAATTCTTCTTCGCATCCCCTTTATCTTTAGATGAACGAATCATTGTAATTACTTCATCCAGGATGGAGAGCGCTCTAATTAGCCCCTCGATAATATGAGCTCTATTTTTCGCCTTATTTAAGTCAAATGTGACTTGCCTTGTAACGACTTCTTTTTGATGGTTAATAAATGCGTCCAATATTTGCTGTAAGGACATTAATTTCGGTGTCTTATCTTCAATTGCCACCATGTTGAAGTTATAAGAAACTTGCAAATCCGTATTTTTATATAAGTAATTCAATATCCCGGTAGCATCAGCGTCTTTTCTTAACTCAACGACTACACGCAACCCGGTTCGGTCTGATTCATCTCGGACCTCGGCGATGCCCTCTATTTTCCGGTCAATTCTTAGTTCATCAATTTTCTTCACCATTGCCGCTTTATTCACTTCATAAGGGATTTCTTCAATAACGATTTGCTCTCTGCCACCACGGATTGCTTCTATCTCCGTTTTTCCACGTACAATAATTCTTCCGCGTCCAGTTTCATAAGCTTTTTTAATACCGTCTACACCTTGAATGATACCGCCTGTTGGGAAGTCGGGACCTTGCATTACCTTCATCAACTGTTCAACAGTAGCTTGAGGCTTGTCCATCCGCATGATAACAGCATCAATGACTTCTTCTAAATTATGCGGTGGAATGTCTGTCGCATACCCAGCAGAAATACCTGTTGATCCATTCACTAACAAGTTAGGGAATTTCGCAGGTAGAACAACCGGTTCAAGAGTTGTTTCATCAAAGTTATAAATGAAATCCACTGTTTCTTTATCAATATCCCGAAGCAGCTCGGAAGCGATTTGGGATAGTCTTGTTTCTGTATAACGCATTGCTGCTGGCGGATCTCCGTCAATACTCCCGTTATTCCCATGCATTTCAATTAATTCCTCTTGCAGCTTCCAGTCCTGACTTAAACGGACCATTGCCTCATAAACGGAAGTATCCCCGTGAGGATGGTAGTTACCGATAACAGTTCCGACTGTTTTTGCAGATTTCCGGAATCCTTTATCAAAGGTATTCTTCTCCATATGCATCGCATATAATATTCTTCTTTGTACTGGCTTCAATCCATCCCGGGCATCTGGGAGAGCCCGGTCTTGAATGATATATTTACTATACCTTCCGAAGCGATCGCCAATCACTTCTTCAAGGGATAGATCTAGAAATTTTTCTTGTTGCATCCGTTAATATCCCCCTCTTGGATTCATAGAGACATTGCTTCCTATTAAAAGAAATACCACTATACACATTATTCTTTTCTTATTTTTTCATTTTCAATAATATTTGTTTCTTCATCCAAGCCAAATCTCACGTTCGACTCAATCCAATTTCGACGTGGTTCCACTTTGTCCCCCATTAGGGTTGTGATTCTTCTTTCGGCACGGGCAATATCTTCAATCGTCACCCGAATTAAAGTTCTTGTTTCCGGATTCATCGTTGTTTCCCATAATTGATCCGCGTTCATCTCACCGAGACCCTTATAGCGCTGAACGATATAACCGTTTTTAAACGTATCTATTGCATCCTTCATTTCTTCTTCTTCCCAAGCGTAAACGACTTGTTCATTTTTACCTTTCCCTTTTGAAACCTTAAATAGCGGCGGCAAAGCAATAAATACTTTACCAGCTTCAATTAGATTCCTCATATACCGGTAGAAAAACGTCAGTAGGAGTACTTGAATATGCGCCCCGTCGGTATCCGCATCGGTCATAATAATGATTTTATCATACTGTACATCTTCCAAGTCAAAGTCGCCACCGACTCCTGCACCAATAGTATGAACGATCGTTGCGATTTCCTCGTTTTTAAAAACGTCTTCCAGTTTAGCCTTTTCTGTATTGATTACTTTACCTCTTAACGGCAGGACAGCTTGGAATTTACGATCTCTTCCTTGCTTAGCTGACCCACCTGCAGAGTCTCCCTCCACAAGGTATAATTCATTTTTCTGAGGGTTCCTAGACTGAGCAGGAGTTAACTTTCCACTTAGAAGTGCATCTTTTCTTTTACGTCTCTTCCCTGTCCGGGCCTCTTCCCGCGCTTTTCGGGCAGCTTCTCTCGCTTCTTTCGCTTTAATGGATTTATTAACCAGAAGTTTTGAAGTCTCCGCATTTTCTTCGAGGAAATATGCAAGCTGTTCCGATATAACAGCATCAACTGCTGAACGGGCTTCAGGAGTACCGAGCTTCGATTTCGTCTGTCCTTCAAACTGCAGCAAATTTTCCGGTATCCGGACAGAAACAATCGCAGTTAAACCTTCTCTTACATCCGTTCCTTCCAGGTTTTTATCCTTTTCTTTTAAAATTGAAGTTCTTCTTGCATATTCATTGATTGTCCTCGTAATTGCACTTCTTGCACCGAATTCATGGGTTCCTCCGTCTTTTGTACGTACATGATTCACAAAAGAAAGCATGCTTTCAGCGTACCCATCATTAAATTGGAAAGCAAATTCTACTTGAATCCCATTACTTTCCCCTTCAAAGAAGGCAACAGAATGGAGAACATCTTTCTCTTCATTCAAATAATCGACAAACGACTTCAATCCATCGGGATATTGGAAAACATCCTTCGTTTCTGAACGTTCATCTTCTAGTTCAATTTGCAGATTTTTTAATAGAAATGCTGATTCACGAAGTCTTTCAGAGATTGTTTCATAGTCATAAACTATTGATGTAAAAATGGATTCATCCGGTTTAAAGTGAATGATCGTACCTGTTCTCCTCGTTGGTTTTCCTTTTTCAAGGGTGCCAACCGGATTTCCGCCATTTTCAAACCGTTGAAAGTAGGTATAGCCATCTCGAAAAACGGTGATCTCCATCCATTCGGAAAGAGCATTCACGACAGAAGCCCCAACACCATGAAGTCCGCCACTCGTCTTATAGCCACCTTGCCCAAACTTACCACCTGCATGGAGAACGGTAAAGATGACTTCTACTGTCGGGACACCTGTTGCATGCATTCCGGTTGGAATACCCCTCCCTTTATCCGAAACGGAAATACTATTATCTTTATGTATCGTCACTTTGATTTCATTTCCATAGCCGGACAACGCTTCATCTACCGCATTATCCACGATTTCAAAGACGAGATGATGAAGTCCTCTTTCATCGGTACTTCCAATATACATACCAGGTCTTTTTCTGACCGCATCTAGTCCTTCTAATACTTGGATGGAATCATCGCTATATCGATTTGCTTGATTAGCCAATTTCTGATTTTCCCCTTTCCACCTGAAATCATTCACTGCTTTATTCCCTGCTAAACATTTTCTTTTCCTATATTATAATAGAACAAATGTTTGTAGAAGTAAATATAAACATTGCAATCATAAGCTTTCACTAAACTATCTTAACCTAAAAATAGAAAAAAATATACTGTAAGCATGATTTTCATTGCTTTCTTAATCCTAAAATACTTAACTTGCGCAGTCCTAAATCATTAGTAATCCTTTAATGTAATTAGTAATATCGGGAATTTATTATCGTTATTCACGCGCTTCAAAAACTTGTCCCGATGTCTCAACAGTTCCCTCCTAAAATCAACGACAAGAAATTACTTATCACTTCTATTCGGCGTAAGTATTTTGCTCGTTCACTAGGCTGGCTCTCTAATCGTGGTTCAGTTGCCCGGAGGACGAATGCGTATCCTAGGGATCTGCGCTGAGCCTCGACGCACAGTACGTGCTAATGCAGACGTTGCCACAGGACATTCCGAACGTAGTCTGCTTTGGAAGAAAGGCACTTCCTGCGGGGTCTCATCGTCTCCGCCTTCCCGCAGGAGTCACCGTCCTCCGGGCAACTGAACTAGTATGGATAATTATTATGAACAGAAGTTATTCTATCATGAAATCCATGATAAATATTGCATTTCCGTAATATTGAATAGTGTACTAAATCAAGACTTTCCTCGGAGCAGTCCAGACACCTCGAGACTCCTGCAGGAGGATAGGCCTAGGTGAGACCCCGCAGGGCGGTAGCCCGAGGAGGCTCACCAGCCGCCTGCGGAAAGCGAGAGGTGTCTGGACTGCGGACCTCCAGATGAAAGTTGCACTTACGCTGAATAGAAGTGATTAGCAATTTAATTGTGAAATATGTTTTTGCTTTCATATTTTCAAATGTGAAAGTTGAGTGAGAAACATCAAATCTATTGTAAAATCCATGGGAAAAAAAGAACAGGATGAATCTATTCACCCTGTTGCTCTGTCTATTTAACTAATACGGAATGGACTACTTTAATGCAGAGGTCCATAATGACAGTAAAGTCTCTTTCTTTCAAGTAATGATAAGCTTCTTCATTGATGATGCCTTGTTGTGCCCAAAATACCTTGCAATCTGTTTCAGCTGCATCTTTTGCAACATCCGGCAAATGTTCGGGACGGCGGAAAACGTTGATAATATCAATTTTTTCCGGTACATCTCTCAGTGTTGGATAAGCCTTTTCCCCGAGGACCTCGTCTACAGATGGATTGACGGGGATAATACGATAGCCTTGTTCTTGCATAATTTTCGATATTTGATAGGCTGTCTTTTCTTCATTTTTCGAAAGTCCAACAACTGCAATTGTCTTTGCTTCGCTTAAAATCTCTTGTAATTTTTCTTTTGATGGATTTTCCCAGCTCATGTCTCTCATCCTTTCTCTAGGGATTGATACTTCGAGTCATTCTAGTCACATCATAAGGAGAATAAGCTGAATAGTCAACCATACCGTCTTCCGCGATGATACATATTCCCGCTGGGATAAGTAATAAATTCCAGCTAACAGTACTTTTTAAACGAAATCCATGATAAAATATTTATAACATGTGTTCAAATTGTTGATGAAAGTAGGATGAATGATGGAATATGTATTATTTGCAATTATTGCCTATTTATTAGGATCGATTCCCTCTGCATTATTAGTAGGGAAAATTGGGTTCAATAAAGATATTCGCGAACATGGCAGCGGAAACCTTGGAGCTACCAATGCATTCCGAGTGCTTGGAATGAAAGCAGGAATCATTGTTACTTTATCTGATATTTTAAAAGGAACAGTAGCAACGGTTATTCCAATTCTGTTCGATGCATCCGTACATCCTCTTCTTATTGGCTTGTTTGCGGTTATTGGACATACGTATCCGATTTTTGCCAAGTTTAAAGGTGGAAAAGCAGTGGCGACATCATCTGGAATTATATTGGGGAGTTTCCCGCTATTATTCGTAATCATGGTTACTACTTTTTTACTCTCCTTATATTTATCCAAATATGTTTCACTATCTTCTATCATAACTGGAGTGGTTACGATTATTATTTCGTTGTTTTATAAGGACATTGTCTTAATCGCCATTATTTCGTTTCTTACTCTGTTTGTTATCTACCGTCATAAGGAGAACTTGAAGCGAATTAAAAACGGTACCGAACCAAAAATCACATGGATGTAAAATAAGAAGTGCTCTTATCAAGGAGTACTTCTTTTTAGGATAAGAAAACGAATCTTTTCTTTCAAGAGAATAAAATTTACTGCATTGATTTTCATTATGATTGTGCAGTATGTTTACAAATAGCGGATAAATGAAGGTAATCCGTTTAAATTGAATAAGATTAGGCGTTTCGGTATACTGAAATTTAATCAATAATAGAAAGTAGGCTCGATTATGTCTCAAACAAAAAATAGTACTTTAAAACAACTTCCTCATAAAGAGATAAGACATAGATTATTCGGATCCGTTGAACCGATAGAAAAAACAAAACCGACTGAGAAGGAAAATATGCACGATATTCAAAACGAAAAAAAAGATTTTCTCTTTGAACTTGATTCGGTTGGAATTACAAACGTCAAACATCCCATTACTATTAAAAGCGACATGAAACCTACAACCCAAACAACAATTGGAACGTTCAGTTTTAGCTCTTCCCTGCCCCAAACGAGCAAGGGAACGAACATGAGTCGCTTTACGGAACAGCTGAACAACTACTATAGTGAAGGATTTGTTGTAAGCTTTACCTCTCTTAAGGCATTTACCAAAGAGTTAAGCGAACGCCTGGAGCAACAAGATGCTACAATCGAAATAAGTTTTCCGTGGTTTTTTGAAAGAAACGCGCCACATACAGAACTAAGTGGATTGAACCATGCTGATATCACAATGGCAGTTACGTATGACAAATTATCTGGTTATACAATGTGTGCAAGTCTTCGTGGTAAAGTAGCTACACTTTGTCCTTGTTCGAAGGAAATTAGTGAATATAGTGCCCATAATCAAAGGGGCAATATTACTATGGAGATTGAATTCACAAGTGATTTCACTGAAGGTGCTATCGATTGGAAATCCCATTTATTAGAAGCGGCTGAAAGTAATGCATCAAGCAGGCTTTACCCCGTTCTTAAACGGCCAGATGAAAAAGTTGTCACCGAAACCGCATATGAAAATCCGCGGTTTGTAGAAGATATCGTGCGGCTTGTGGCGGCAGATCTTTATGAAATGGATTTTGTCTCCAAGTTTAAAGTGAGCTGCCGAAATGAAGAGTCTATTCACCTACATGACGCGATCGCTTCTGTCAGTTTCGACAAATCTGCGAAAAGTAGTGAGTAACATGAAATATATCTTTATTGGACTCGTCCGCTTCTATCAACTTGCCATTAGCCCATATACACCTGCTTCCTGTAGGTTTTATCCAACATGTTCGAGTTACAGCCTAGAAGCTTTTAAACGGTTTGGAGCTTTGAAAGGTTTGTATCTTAGTGTGAAACGGATTAGTAAATGTCATCCCCTCCATCCCGGTGGGGTTGATTATGTACCTGAAAAGAAAAAGAAACACAAGAACACCAGATAATTGGAGATTGACCCAATTGTCTGGTGTTCTTTTATCATGTTCAATCCGTCCGTAGATTTCTTTCTGCATGGAGTTTCGTTTTATCACGTTAACGGTCTGTAATATCCCCACCTCTGAACAGGAGGATAACCCAATATGTGAAGGGTGGAATTCCCCACTAAATGAAGTTTCACTTTATATATTAAACCGTTTAATCTGTTCCCAAACCGCTTCTTTAAAAAGAATTTTCCGTTGATACTCTCCAAATAAATCATAATGGGGGTACTTGTCTTTATAATCAATCCAATGGTCTTCAAGTCCATGGCTTCTTCCCCAGGTTTTTAATTTTTCAATATCGCCGCAGCCCACTTTCGTTACCGTATCACATTCCGGAAAACGTTCATCAATCCAGTAATGTGTAAGGAACGCGATTTGCCCATTGCGAACTTGTAACTTCCAATGCTGCAGCTCTTCACGATTAATTCCAAAAGCCATCATTATTCTCCTTCAACTTCTCTGCTATAAATTTCGTGCCATTCTGGGAATTTCCTCCTTAGCGATAAAGGGCGAAATGTTTCTTTATTAACTATAACGTGTCTCGTCAAGCCCTTTACAGCTACCTCACCGTCTTCCCCAATCACTTCATATCCATATGCAGATCGAATCCCATCATATTCGGCTAACCATGTAACAATATGTACAGCTTCTCCGTAACGGACCGGTTTGATAAAAGAAAGCTCTGCATCAATAACTGGTGAGACGACACCGTGCTTTTCCATTTCCGGATAAGATAGTCCTAACGCTTCAATTAATTTCGTTCTGCCAATTTCAAACCAGATTAAATAGTTGGCATGATAAACGACGCCCATCTGATCCGTTTCTTGATAACGTACTTCTATTGTGTTCTTACCTTCTTCAAAACAAATACCTCCGTTATTTAGCTGGTTCTTCGCTAATATGTATATGATTATCGTATCACGTTTCCGGCTGTCTGCAAAAAAACAAGACCCCAAATTTGGATGGTTGAGGTCTTGTTTTCCTTACAAAACTATAAAATAATAAATTTTCTACGGCAGCAAATCCGCCCTGCGCCTAGCAAAGTCCAGTAGCCGCAGTCACAGATGTTGCAAAGACAATCGCGCATCAGGCCTGTAAGGGCGCCTTTTGTTCTTAATTATTTATTTTGATTTTGTGATTCATCTTTAATTTCTTCACGAAAACCTTCAATAGCTTCTTTACGACGTTTGTTTTTAGCTAAAATTTGCTCTTTTCCTATTTCGTCGGAGAATTCCATTGTTTCCTCGGCTTCTTCCATATTCTCCAACGTATCCTGGATCATATGCTGCATTTTTTCCACGTTATCACTTCGGTCGTCCGGTTTGGGCTTGTTTTTATCTGGTGACATACAACTTCTCCTTTCAACTGTAGTAGTTGTATGTTTTGCAGAAGCAAGCGAAAATATGCAATTAATTTAAGGTATCAAGCATTTCTTCCATAAACTCATAATCCATTGGCCCTACATGACGTGGTTCCTGGATAACGCCATCTGAGTTGATAAAATAGGTCGTTGGCAATGTAAGTACGCCATACTCCTTACCAACTGATCCCTCACGGTCTAAGGGGCTCGGAAATGTATAGCCAAACTCATCAAGGAAGTCAATTACTTTCTCATCTTTTTCATTAAAGTTAACAGCGATTATTTTAATATCATCCTGATGGGCGTCGTAAAATTTCTGTATTTCAGGCATTTCTTCCCGGCATGGCGGACACCAGGTTGCCCAGAAATTGAGGATTACTTTCTCTCCTTTTAATTCAGAAAGGCTAACTACTTCGCCGTCCAAAGTTTCCAGTGAAAAATCAGGTGCAGCTTCTCCTGGTTGAATACCAACGCTTTCAACAGGTGCAATCATCCCGCCTGAAACCGATGTATCACCTGTCACATCATATAAATTCGGCCCCGCTTCTTCTTTTTTATCGGCGGCTATATTTCCAATCATAATTCCAACTAAAATAACAAGAAAACTAATTCCAAAAATTACTTTTTTCACAACATCTCCCCCGATATTCATAACCTTATATTAATAGTAATTTGAACAAGGTGAGAAGTAAAGATATCCGGCTCATTGTTCAGTAATTAGTCAAAAAAGCCGCTGAGCAAACGCTTAGCGGCTTCCTTTTATTTTCATTTAATAATTTTAAGCTAATTTTTCACGTAGAACCATTTGCAGAATTCCGCCGTGACGGTAGTAGTCGATTTCTACTGGGCTGTCAAAACGGGCAATTGCTGTGAACTCGGTAATTTTACCGTCTTCTGCTACTGCAGTGACTTTTACCGGGCTGTTTGGCTGAACATTTTCATCAATATCGACGTGGAACGTTTCTTTTCCTGTTAAGCCAAGCTTCTCAGCACTTTCGCCTTTTGCAAATTGAAGTGGTAATACTCCCATCATAACTAGGTTAGAACGGTGGATACGTTCATAGCTTTCCACGATAACTGTCTTAATGCCTAAAAGGTTCGTACCTTTAGCGGCCCAGTCACGGGAAGACCCCATTCCATAGTCTTTACCACCGATAACAACTAATCCAGTGTCGTCTTCTTTATATTTCATTGCTGCATCGTAAATTGGCATTACTTCTCCAGTTGGCCAGTATGTTGTGTAGCCGCCTTCAGTACCTGGAGCCAATTTGTTACGGATACGGATATTTGCAAATGTACCACGCATCATGATCTCATGGTTACCACGACGGGAACCGTAAGAGTTGAAATTTCTAGGTGATACACCTTTTTCCTGTAGGAACTTTCCAGCAGGCATATCTTTTGCAATGGCTCCTGCAGGTGAAATATGGTCTGTTGTAACCGAATCACCAAAGTAACCAATTGCACGTAAGTTACTTAGTTTCTGAACAGTACCTGCCTCTTTCGCTAATCCTTCAAAGAATGGCGGGTTTTGAATGTAAGTAGAGTCCTCATCCCACTCGAATAATGGTTCGTCTGTTGTATCAATTGCGTTCCATTTTTCGTTGGAGTCAAAAACGCTCTCATATTCTTTACGGAAGATTTCCGGTGTAACAACTTTCGCGACTTCTTCTTTAATTTCTTGTGCTGTCGGCCAGATATCATTCATGTAAACTGGATTTCCATCTCGATCTGTTCCAAGTGGATCTTCTTGCAGATTAATATCCACAGTACCTGCTAGCGCATATGCCACAACAAGTGGTGGTGATGCTAAATAGTTCGCTTTAACTAGCGGGTGGATTCTTCCTTCAAAGTTCCGGTTACCGGATAATACGGAAGAAGCGATTAAATCGGAATCAACAATTGCTTTTTCGATTTCTTCTAATAAAGGTCCAGAGTTACCGATACATGTTGTACAACCGTAACCAACAAGGTTAAAGCCAAGTACATCCAAGAACTTTTGTAATCCAGCATCTTCTAGATAACGGGTTACAACTTTAGAACCTGGAGCTAAAGATGTTTTGACATGTTCAGGTACTTTCAGCCCTTTTTCTACTGCATTTTTCGCAACTAAACCTGCACCTAACATAACATACGGGTTAGATGTGTTTGTACAAGATGTAATTGCAGCGATTGCAAGGGATCCTGTCTTCATAACAGATTCATTACCGTTTTTATGAGTAACCTTTACTTCTTTATCGAATTCGGATTTATCTTTTCCAAATCCTTGGTTGCCTTCAGGAGCTGTAATCGCCTTCCTGAATTCTTTTTGCATATTAGATAAAGAAATCAAATCTTGCGGACGCTTAGGACCAGATAAATTCGGCTCTAGTTCAGACAAATCGATGATGACAACGTCTGTATATTCTGGATCGCCATCTTCCGGGTCGTACCATAGACAGTTTTCTTTACTATATTTCTCAACAAGGTCAATTAGTTCTTGACTGCGCCCTGTCAAGTGTAAGTAGCTTAATGTCTCTTCGTCTACAGGGAAGAAACCACAAGTTGCACCATACTCAGGCGCCATGTTAGAAATTGTTGCGCGGTCAGCTAGCGGCATGTCTTTCAGGCCCGGACCGAAGTATTCTACAAACTTACCTACTACGTTTTTCTCACGCAGCACTTGAGTAACTTTCAGTGCAAGGTCTGTTGCAGTAGTTCCGTTCGGGAAACTTCCAACAAATTTAACACCGATTACTTCTGGTGCTGGGAAATAAGATGGTTGACCGAGCATTCCAGCCTCAGCCTCAATACCACCAACACCCCAACCGAGTACGCCAAGCCCGTTAATCATTGTTGTATGGGAGTCTGTTCCCACGAGAGTATCTGGGAACGCCTCGTACTCTTTCTCTTCATTTTCAAGGGCGTGCACAACATTTGCAATGTATTCCAGGTTAACTTGGTGAACAATACCAGTTGCTGGAGGAACTGCACGATAGTTGTCAAATGCTTTTTGGGCCCAGTTCAAGAATTCATAGCGTTCAGCGTTTCTTTCAAATTCAATGTCCATGTTCGCTTGCAGGGCATTTGGCGTACCGTATTGATCCACTTGGACGGAGTGGTCAATAACTAAATCAACTGGTACTTCAGGATTAATCTTGTCTGGTTCGCCACCCATATCCACCATAGCTTTTCTTAAGGAAGCAAGGTCAACTACTGCCGGAACACCGGTAAAGTCTTGCAAGATAACACGAGAAGGTTTAAATGGCACATCTACACCCTTCGCGTCTTTCTTCCCCCATTTCGCAAGCGCCTCAACATGTTCGTCTTTAATTTGATGGTCGTCATGTTGACGGAGTACGGACTCTAAAAGAACACGTACAGAGAATGGCAGACGTTTAATATCGCCCAGCCCTTGTTCTTCTAGAGTTTTCAAATCATAGTAATTGTAGGTCTTGTCGTTTAATTCAAATTGCTTTCTCGCTTTAAAAGCATTCTTTGACATTCAATACTACCCCTTTCTTAGTTGCTACCAATCTTTGTTTTTAACAAACTGGTACATTATCATCCCATCACTCATTAAAAAAGAAAGAATAATAAACCTTTACCTATATACTATCGGATTGTAAGCGATAAAACAAATCATTCGCCAATTAACCTATATATTAAATAATTATGTTAGTTGATAAGTTTTACTTATATACAAATGACAGAATTTCCTTTACGGTAAGTTTCGCGATTCGTTTCACGGGCGCCTTGTGCTGCGTCCCCCGTCCTACCGAAGAACGTTTGTACTCGTATATCCAATAGTCGTAGTCACCATTAAAAAGAATGGACGGTCTACATTAGATTGTCCATTCTTAATGGTTCACCTTCGGGAAGATTAGTTGGAAAGTACTGCCCTTTGTCTTATTTTTGAAAAATTTGAGGGATCCGTTGTGTTGTTCCATTATTTCCCTTGTGATATTTAATCCTAAACCAGTACCATTTTCTTTTGTTGTAAAAAAAGCTACCCCTAACTGATCCATTGATTCCTGAGGAATTCCAATACCTTCGTCTTCTACATTAATAATAATATGCTCATCCGTTGTATCGACATAAATACTAATATCCCCAGGTTCATCCATCGCCTCAATTCCATTCTTCACTAAATTGATCAGTACTTGTTTAATCTGGGATGGATCACAATAAATAACCCCGGAGATTGCTTCATCATATTTAATTGTGACGTTTTTAAACTTTGCCTGGGATTGCAGCAATACGACTACATCATTGATAAGATGATGGAGGTGCTCATTTTTCTTTTTGTTTGAAGAAGGCTTCGACATAAACAGAAGTTCAGATGTTATGGATTCAATTTTTTCAATTTCATCTTCCATAATTCTATAATATTCATCCTTATGGTTTACTCCTGCTTTAAGTAACTGTAGAAATCCCTTTATGGATGTTAATGGATTCCTGATCTCATGAGCAATGCTCGCGGCGAGTTGACCTACGACTGACATTCTTTCCGCTTGGACAATCATTTCTTTTGCTTCTTTATAGGCCCTCAAATCTTTCAGCAAACCAGCCACATATTTCCTTTTCGTTGATTTATCTTGAATCCGAGCTAAGCACACTTCCACATAGACAGCTTGTTTATTTTTATGAAGAAGTTCAACATGCATGCCTTCTTCTTTTTCCATGTCTAAGTACTGCTCGACTCTCTTTGGTTCGAGTGGTTGAATTCGCTCATACCATGGGTTTCCGATAAGCTCTTCCTGCCTATAACCCAGTAAGTTTTTCACGGACTGACTAACAAAACAGATTCGATCTTTATCATCCCAGACAATAAATGCATCATTTAAGTGATTCCCCATCCACTCCAGTATGTTTATTGGCAATTTGGGAAAATTGGAAAATAATAGCTGCTGCTCGAATTCTAATGAATAAATCTCTCCTATCTTCATTCAATTGTCCCCTTTCTTTTTAATGAAACAATAAAACCCTTCCCCCTAAATTAAAACATAATATATTTATATGTAATATTATCTATATGATTCGCTATCATTTTTATTCTGATAGATTGAAATGTGATGAATCTATCGACTGTTATACTTGTTACTTGAACAGTTTCTTCTTATAATGATGTTAAGTATATTTCTATCTTACTATAAAATATTCTAAAAATAAATTATTCAATTGTTTATAATCCCATTATTAATAATTTTGTCATAAAGTAAAGAAATAGGTGAATATTATTGAGTATTATTCTTGTATTATGGGGTTTTCTCCTAATTTCGCTTATGGGAATTGGCGGGTTCTTCATGTTCCGTAAGTTCCTGAAAAGCTTGCCTAAGGAAGACGGGAAATCTGTTCTGGACTGGCAAGAGCATTATGTCGATTTGACTAAAGAGATGTGGAGGGATGAGGAGAAAGCTTTACTAGACGAACTCGTCTCCCCTGTTCCCGAGCTATTCCGTGATGTCGCCCGCCAAACGATTGCAAGTAAAATTGGTGAAGTCGCCTTAAAGAAAAAGGAAGAAGTGATTACGCAAGATACATTAATTGAAGGTTATATCATTGCTACACCAAAACGTGACCATAAATTCTTGCGTAAAAAACTTAAGGAGAAAGGAATCCCAGTGGAACCGTATGAACATTTATTCCAACTCTCCAAAAATGACTATCGCACAAACTGGCAAGAGAGCTATAAGAAATAAGACAAAAAGCACCTCGCTTCTATGCAAGGTGCTTTTGCTCTGCTATTGACTTTCTAAGTTGCAGGTACTGATATAACATAGCAATCCGCCATGTAAGGATCATGCCGAATGCGAGCATGAAGAAGATTCCGCCGGTCTCTCCAAGTGAAATGTATCCACTGATTAATACCTTCAATGCTAAGCGGACGACGAGAAGTCCAAATAATATAAACGGAAACGCTTTTGACGGATTGAGGTAAATTTCGCCATCGTGAATCTTAAACTTCGAATACTTAATTAGAATAATAGAGAACACCATTCCAAGTGCAAAGGATTCGATAACTTGGAACCAGCTAATCTGGAATATGGGAAAGATATACATGAGAGCGCCAGTACTCATAAATAGCGGCGGTAGGATAATCTTCTTCACGGATGCAGGCTTCTTCCCCATTTTCAAACGAACAAAAATCATGATGACAGCCATCATTGTGGCTCCAATCGTACTTGCAATACCCCAAAACATGTTTTTATCACTCTCTCAAAAATTCTTACTCCCCATTATATCATCAATAGTTGCATTAAAAACCGTAAAAACCAAACCAGTTGGCAAGCAGTGCCGTCACATCGGTCATCCAATCAAAGAACAGGGCAACTCCGAAGAAGACCATCACATAGCCACCGATTTTAACAATTTTCATGCTGTGTTTCCTGATCCAATTCATCCTTCCGATAAAGAATGCCATAACGAGGAATGGAATCGCAAATCCTAAAATATAAGCGATCATCATAATCATTCCGAGCTCTGGATTGGATGCTGCAAGGGAGAACACAACCATTAAGATCGGTCCCGTACAAGGTGTCCAGCCGAGGGAAAACGCAATCCCGATTAATAGTGTACCGATGTATCCGGTTGGACGGCTTTTAAATTGAATCTGTCTGTTTTTCATTAGAAATTTAAAGTTTAAAACACCGACAATAACCAACCCAAAGAAAATAATTAAGATTGCACCGACTTGTCTAATGATATCTTGATAAGTCAATAAAAATGCTGAAATTGCGGAGGTAGAGAAACCAATCGCAATAAAAATACTCGAAAAACCGATCAGGAAGAAAATCGTATGGAGTAATGCTTGTCGGTTCATTTTTTTATTATCATCTTTAATTTCATTAATGCTCATACCTGTAATATAGGATAAAAATACAGGATATACAGGTAGGACACAGGGTGAAACAAAAGAAAGAAACCCAGCACCAAAGGCTAGAAATATATTGATTTCTGACATATAATCTCCCCTATATTTTTGTTATGTTCCCCTATTTTACCAGAAACGTCTTGGGAGTAGCGGCCTTGTTTTTGACAAAAAGACAACACTTACATCGTATTCCAACTCCTAGTATATAAGAATTGAGAGACCTTGTCGTTTGATTCGCACTTCAAACATCCGCTTATCTTGAAACAAATGAGTTACCAGCAACCCAAAAACGGTAGGGAAAGTCACGAGCTTCTCCTGTATTCGGTATTCCTATACGCGGTCCTGTCAGAATGTCATCAACCGTGATACCTTCAGCGATATATAACGGTTGTTTGTATATTCGCTCGCCATACGCTTGCATCGTTATTCCGAGCGCTTTCGTCAGCTTTCCAGGCCCGCTTGTCAAATTCTGCATTTTATTGACCGGACGTTTTTGCTTCATCAAGTCTATTCCAGTGTATGGTTCTACAGCGCGGATTAGGACTGCTTCCGGCTCACCGACTTCTCCACTCACGATATTAAGTAGACAATGCGTATGCATTCGGTAGGTATAAATTAGCCCCGCCTGATGATACATAATCTCCGTTCGCTTCGTTCGCCTGTATCCATAACTATGTGCAGCCCGGTCTACAGCACCGAGATAAGCCTCTGTTTCCACAATCACTCCGGAACTTATTCCTTCCTCTGTTTCATGGACAAGGATTTTACCGAGTAGTTCTTTTGCAAGCGTGAGCGTTGGCCGCCTGTAGAAACTTTCAGGTAGTATTTGAAAACTATTTTCGTCGTTTATCATTTGGCATTTCCTTTCTGTAAACTATTCTATATTAATAGTATAGATAAAAACATAAAAACCACTCTTTTCTGTTTAAAGTTAACAGAAAAAGTGGTTTTGAATTCGTGTGATGATGTTTTATTACTTATCTACCTGGTTATTCATTGCGCGCATCATTTGATTAATTTTCTTTTGTGATGGCTTTTGACCCATTTGCATCATTAATGTACGAAGCATTTGCTCATTAATTGGCGGATTCTTTTTCAAGTAGTTCATCATATATTTTCTTGCAATAAAAAACCCAAGAGCAACACCTGCTATTAAAGCTGCAATAGCAATTAATACTACCCAAATTGTGCTCATGTCTGCCTTCCTCCTTCGTTACTCTCTTCAACAAGTATATATAATTATGGGTAAGAATACAATCGATTTTGTAAACAATGGAATCAATCTATTGAAACCCTACCACAACAACATTAAATAGAATAATACAAGAAAAATAAAAACGCAAGATAGTTAAGTCGGTGAAACCTGTCCAGTGATCGAATTTAACTGCTTCATTTTCACTAAGTCAAGATATTGCTCTTGCCCATCTTTCCATTTCAATTAGTCTCGGTTCTACGTGTGTATGGTACTTACTTTTTCTACACCTTTGCTTTTACTCATGTCACATCACCTGCCTCCGTAATTTTAAGCATAGAAAAAGACACCCAATGAAGAGTGCCTGTAAAATTAATTATTTTATGTCAATACTCACTACTGAATCATTTAGTGCTTCAAAATTTTCATCCAAGATCATTAATTTAAACTCAAGATTTTCGTTCAGTTCTGGCAGTTCCTCATCAAGCGCCATAATTGAAAGTTCCGCATTTGATTTTTTTCCTCCAGCTACAGTTTCGCTAAAGAATACCATGTCATCAACCATAAGACCATCAAGTGACACTTCATGTGCCTGAACTTCTATAGTTTCATCAAGTTTATTTTCTATAGTTAATTTAACCTTATACTCATCGCCAAAGGTTTCATCTCTAATTGTCTCGATGCCTTGTAAGGAAACCATTGCATCATCATTATCCAGTAGTACCTCATCATAGGTGCTTGACTCAACTTCTTCAGATTCTTCAGCTGCTTCACTTTCTTCTGAATCAGAACTTCCTTCAACTTCTTCTTGCTCGGATTGTTTTTCTCCTTCTGAATCAACTTCCCCGATTTCCTTTTCCTCCGACTCGCTACCACACGCCGCTAAAGTTAAAGCGACAATCAATGACAAAAATAAAATTAAGACCTTCTTCATCACTATTCCCCCTAAAAAAGTAATGTTATAGGCATATTATCTTATATTTTGTAAACTATTTCAAGACTATTTTACTGAATAGATTGTTGCTTATTTTAAAAGTTAAATCCTCTATCTTCCCTTTGATGAAATGGACCATGGTAATTGATTTTTTTACAATCGATTTTGTAAACAATGGAATCAATCTATTGAAACCCTAACACAACAACATTAAATAGAATAACAAGAAAAATAAAAAATAGAAAAGCAAGATAATGCAAGTTAATGAGCCAATTTGAGACTACTTTTGGGGCTAGATTGGGACCGATATTTTGTGGGTAGACTTTAAAAATATGGGACAAATAAAAAACATGAGGCTGAGACATAACTTCTTAGTATGGTTATAAATCCGAACAAATGATAAGAAAGAGCATCAACAACCGCTCCGGGAATATACTACGCTTTCCGCAGGCGGCTGGTGAGCCTCCTCGGGCTGCCGCCCTGCGGGGTCTCACCGATGCCTTTCCTCCTGCTGGAGTCTCCGTATATTCCCAGAGCTAGTTAGCAGTTTTGTTCGGATTTAATTCATATTAGAATAGTTATGTCCCAGCCTCTTGTCAATCAATCCAAACGCCTACAATTGCATCCAACGGCAATTCCATACCCTCTAATCTTAAATAATTATTGAGCGGATCAACAGCCAATAACTTATCTCTAACTTTGTGATAATCATGATTTTTGAAATACTCCACTTCAACAGTTAATTCATTATGTAATGCTAGTTGTAGCTTTAAATTAATTTCCATTACGAGCTGTTCATCTAAGATCGGTTTCTCATTCCATTCATCACGAGCCCACATTTCTTTTAATAAATTTGCGTGCTCCGGTAGCATGATTGATGTCCATTTGATATTTCCTCTATCCTTCATTACACTATCTCCTTCCCAGGCCAAACGAAAAGATATTCAAGTTTCGACGTTCGGTCCTTTTTGCAGTTGTAACGGTAAACCAAGATGTGACTGTCATTCCTACAGACACGTATATATTGCTCGGTAGCTTTACCACTGTAATCATCCAAATAAAAAAGATAATAATCTTTTATTTGGATGATTAAGCTCTAAAATAACCCTTTTTTGCTAGCCTTCAATCAGAACTATTGTTCTCATTCCGATTTAATTGTATGCGAACTTTCATTCCATTTCAAGTGGGAATTAAAACCATTGATTCGCATCCTCTTTTAATTTTTTCAATTGTATGACCAGCTTGGATACTCTGGGGATTTGGACTATACCAATTCAAAAAACATGCCTGAAAGTAAAATACATTGTACAATAAGTATACTTGCGCTTTAAAGGAGGTTATCATCATGAAACGGCGGGTAGTCATTACTGGTACAGGTGTGATTTCTCCACTTGGTAATGACACAGACACACTTTGGAAAAATATAAAACAAGGTCAATCAGGGATTAAACGATTGGATTCTGAAAAATTCCGAGATATCAAGACAAAAATCGCCGGCTATATCGAGGATTTTCAAAGTGAAACATATCTTGAACCAAAAGAAGCACGACGTTATGATTTATTCACTCAATATGCGTATGCGGCCGCTACCCAGGCGCTTGAAGAATCCGGAATAAACTTGAAAAAGTTAAACAAAGACCGGGCAGGCGTTTATATTGGTTCGGGTGCCGGCGGGCTGACAACCTTGCTTGATAATTATAAAACCATGCTTGAAAAAGGATCTAATCGGGTCTCTCCCTTTATGCTGCCTGGCTCCATTTCTAATATGGCGAACGGCTTAACCGCTATAAAAACAGGTTTTCGTGGACCGAGTTTCTCCTCCGCTTCTGCGTGTGCAACGAGCAATCATGCGATTGGAGAAGCTTATCATAACATTGCTCATGGCTATTCCGATGTCATGCTTGCAGGCGGTGCTGAGGCGACCATCCATCCGTTTTACTTTGCAGGTTTTTCAAAAATGCGTGCGATGTCCACAAAAAATGATGCGCCGGAACAAGCCTCTCAGCCATTTAACAGCAATCGGGACGGCTTTGTCATGTCTGAAGGCGCCGGTGTACTGCTGCTTGAAGAATATGAACACGCAAAGCAGCGTGGCGCTAATATTCTCGGTGAAATTATCGGTTATGGGAGCACGACCGATGCCTATCATATTACCGATCCCGCACCCCACGGGGCACAGAAGGCAATGCAGCTAGCCATTGAGCGGGCAGGTATTTTACCGGAAGACGTCGATTACATCAATGCTCACGGAACGAGCACGCCAATTGGTGATGTATCCGAAACAACTGCTATTAAAGAAGTTTTTGGAGAACATGCTTATAGGTTGAAAGTTAGTTCTACCAAGTCAATGACGGGCCACTTGTTCGGAGCGGCGGGTGGCGTAGAAAGTATTATTACAGTAAAAAGTATGAACGAAAATATTTTTCCGCCAACGATGAATTTACATCAACCTGATTCAGAGTGTGATTTAGATTATGTACCGAACAAAGCCGTCAAGGGACATATTGAAATTGCTTTATCGAATGGATTTGGTTTTGGCGGACATAATGCCGTCCTTGTTTTTAAAAAAATGAAATAAATACATCATTGATTGAGAGGAGATTGTCATTGTCTAAGGCTTTATTAGCAAGTGTTGAAGAAAGAAGAAACAAATTAGAAAATCGTTTTCCCGTCTGGCCCCGTGATACGTTAGCCAGACATTTTGAAAAAGCGACAGAAGCTTATGCTGAGAAACCTTTTCTATATATTAACGGTGAAGAGCATCGTTACGGTGATATTTGGGAACGAGCAATCAAGTATGCGAAAGGCTTTATGCAGCTTGGTGTCAAACGCCGCGATCATATCGCTATTTTAATGGATAATGATGCATCCTTCCCCTCCCTCATGATTGCTGCATCGATGGTCGGAGCGGTATTTATTCCAATAAATTCAATGCTGACCAAAGGGGAAGTTGAATATATTTTGACCCAATCAGACGCCAAATACTTAGTTTTACAGGAAAAAGTCAAAGATAAACTGCATGGAAAAGCTGTTAAAGAGCTCATGTCAACACCAACGTTTCAAGAAAACAGCGTCCTTGAGAAAGTCATTAGTTTTGAAAAAGTGGGTGCAGAACCTATTGATGAACAGTTCCTGTCCCGGGAAGACTTTTTAAACGGAGCAAAGAAGATTTCCGATTCAGAGCTAGACGCACGCTGGGAGCTGTCCCGCTACCCAGATGAAGTAGCAATTATTATGTATACATCAGGTTCTACCGGCAGTCCTAAAGGGGTTATGTTAACGGATGATATGCTGCTCAGATGCTCGTATGGTACGGTCTTAAGTCGGGCGATAGAGGAAGGAAGAGTGACATTTGCACCGCTCCCGTTTTATCATTGTTTTGCGATTATTGAAGCGATTGGTGCCATGTCTTTTGTCGGAGGTTCAGTCGTTTCCGCACTAGGGGCTTCCCCGCTTAAATCCCTAGAGTTGATGGAGAAGTACCAAGCAAATGATTATCTCTGCGTCCCTTCCACGTTGATGCCAGTTTTAAATCATCCGAGGGTCGGGGAATTCGATTTATCGAATTTGTTCGCCATGTGGTGTGGAGCGGCCGCGGCACCCGTATCAGTTTGGCAAAAAGCGCTTGACGTTCTTGGTGTCACTGAAATGATCACAGGTTATGGACAAACTGAAGTGGTTTCATCCGGCGTAACTACAGAAATAGGCGATCCTTTAGAACGCATCTCCACCCGAGTCGGTCGTCCTAAACTGAATGGCGCGAGCGGTTTACCTGAGTTTAATGGGAGCAGTGTTCAATATAAAACGATTGACCGCGACACAGGTGAGGACTTACCAGACGGCGAAATCGGTGAGCTTGCTGTTAGAGGTGCTACCGTTACGCATGGTTATTATAAAAAGCCTGAAGAAACAGCTAAAGTCATTGATAAGGATGGTTGGCTCAGAACAGGCGATGTCGGCAGAATTGATGAAAATGGCTATATCCAAATGCTCGGCAGAAGTAAGGAAATGTTTAAAGTGTCCGGAGAACTTGTCTCACCAAGAGAGGTAGAGATTGCGATTTCTTATCATCCAGCCGTCGAAGCAGTACAGGTCGTCGGTGTCAGTGATAAAATCACAACTGAAATCGGAGCGGCCTTCATTGAATTAAAAGAAGGTGAAACCTTAAAACGAAAAGACGTCACCGATTGGTGTGCCGAGCGCTTAGCCAAATTTAAAGTTCCACGTCATGTTTGGTTTATAGAATCCTCAGACTGGCCAATGACGAGTACCGGTAAAGTGCAAAAGTTCCGTTTGCAAGACATCGCTGAAGAGCGAATCAAAAGATAAAGTGGAAAATCAATCAAAAAAAGAAAGGAGATTTTTATATTGACAGCAAAGTGGCATCAAACAAATTATCGTGTACCCTATAAAGACACAGACCGAATGGGCGTTGTCCATCACGGCAACTATATCAACTGGTTTGAAATGGCTCGGACCGAATGTATGCGCCACTACGGTGTGGCCTACAGTCATGTGGAAGAAAGGGGCTTCTTACTCCCGGTTCTTGGGGTCGAATGCGATTATAAACAATCGGCGACATTCGATGACTGTATTGCGATTTACACAAAAATCACTGACTATTCACCTATCAAACTCACATTTGCTTATGAGGCCCGGAAAATATCAGAAGAGAATTTCACCACAACACATAATCAAATCGTTATTGAACCTACAGGTGAACTCATTACTTCAGGTATCACAAAACATATGTGGGTTAATCAAGACTTCAAGCCAACGCGGCTCGAGCGATCTGCGCCTGATTTATACCGTGTTCTCGAGAAGTTTGGAGAGAAAGAGTAAGTACACGTGCAGTTGTTCGTTGAAAACCATTGAAAACTCTAATCTTACGTGAAAATTTACCGTCTGAAATCCATTTTAATTTATCGATTTCAGACGGCTTTTATACTAAAGAGGTTCATCTGGTTATAAACATCTATTCAACCTTGCAATAGATAAAAAATATAATTATGGGTAGGAAAAAAATATTTGATTATTGATCAATTTGTTATTTTTAACTGATAACCAGCCATAGTCATTCAAACGATTGTTTATGACAAAATAAAATCCTGGTGAATTACGAAGGATTGGAAAGAAGAATTCCTCTGCTTCTTGAATGGATGAACAAGTTAGTTCAATATGATGACCATCCTCATAGATCGTCAAACTTTTTCCTTCCCAAAAAATCTGTATGTATTTATCCTTCTTTTCTATGTTTACGTCATCGGTTAAGCTGCGCAGGTAAGCTGCCACAAGTGATAATTGGAGTGGTTCAATGACATAATTATATTGTAACTGCAAATAGGTAAGCCTTGGGCATTCTTTAAACTCTTTGAAAAAACGGAAAAGAACACTTGTCTTATAGAAATAATGTACGGCTATCTCGGATTTAACAGAAAAAATAGAATACGTATACATGGAAAGCACTCCTTTTTCATTCCATTATACGTATTCCGCGATACGATTACTGTCATATTCTGTTATAAATTCCCACTAGTTTTGTCGATTAAAAAATTGGCCTCTAAAACATTCGCGTTTTAGAGGCCTGCTCTTCTTTTGAAAATCTAGCTAATCTTAGTTATTAACAAGTTTTTCAGTTAGTTGTACGACATTTTCAACAGTGAATCCAAACTCTGCTACAACTTTATCTCCTGGGGCTGATGCACCAAAGCGATCGATCGCAAGAATGTCACCTTCTGTACCTATGTAGCGGTCCCACCCGAAGGATGCACCCATTTCGATACCTAGACGCTTCGTAACATTCTTAGGCAGTACACTATTCTTATATGCTTCGTCTTGTTTGTTAAAGCGATCCCATGATGGCATGCTTACTACGGAGACGTCAATTCCTTTTTCTTTCAGCGCTTTTTGTGCTTCTACAGCGAGTTGTACTTCAGAACCAGTTGCTAGCAGTAAAGCATCCGCTGTTTCTTTCTCAGCTGGACTTACAATGTATGCACCCTTCTTCACGCCTTCATAAGCTTTCTGGACTGTACCAGGAAGGGTCGGTAGGTTCTGTCTAGTAAGAACAAGTGCTGTCGGCTCATCTTTAGATTCTAACGCAAGTCTCCATGCTGCAGCAGTTTCATTCGCATCTGCTGGACGGATTAAGGAAAGGCCAGGCATTGCACGTAATGCAGCAAGATGTTCAACCGGTTCGTGAGTCGGACCATCTTCCCCTACCGCAATCGAGTCATGCGTAAACACATATGTTACCGGTGTCTTCATGATCGAAGCTAGACGAATGGATGGGCGTAAGTAGTCACTGAACACAAAGAACGTTCCGCCATAAACTTTCAAACCGCCATGAAGTGCCATACCGTTTAAGGCAGCACCCATTGCGTGTTCACGAACACCAAACCAGATGTTGCGCCCTGCATAATCTGCTTTTGTGAAGTCACCTTCATCGTTCATCATTGTTTTGTTCGAACCTGCCAAGTCTGCACTACCACCGAAGAAAGTAGGTACTGCTTTAGCGATTGCGTTTAACACTTCACCAGAGGATGCACGAGTTGCAAGAGAGCTTCCTTCTTCAAATACAGGAATCGCTTCTTCCCAATTAACTGGAAGTTCACCTTTGATAGCTTGTTCCAATTGTTCTGCTTCTTCCGGATATTTTTCTTTGTAAGTAGCGAATTGGTCATTCCAAGCATCTTCTGCTTTCTTGCCATTATCTTGAATTTTCTCTTTGAAATCAGCGTACACTTCTTCTGGTACGTTGAATTCTTCGTGAGCCCATTTGTAATATTCTTTTGTAAGTGTTACTTCATCTTTACCTAATGGCGCTCCGTGGGAAGCTGCTGAGTTTGATTTGTTTGGTGAGCCGTATCCGATAATTGTTTTTACTTCGATTAATGTTGGTTGATCAGTGTTTGCTTGCGCTTCCTTAATGGCTGCACGGAGAGCATCTACATCATTACCATCTTCCACACGAATTACTTGCCAACCGTATGCTTTGAAACGACTTTCTGTATCCTCTGAGAAGGAACGATCAAGTTCACCATCTAGAGAAATATCATTCGAATCATATAGAGCAATTAGCTTACCTAAGCCAAGGTGGCCCGCTAAGGAAGCTGCTTCATGGGAAATACCTTCCATCAAGTCACCGTCACTCACCAGTGCATATGTGTAATGATCGATGATGGATGCATCTTCTTTATTAAATCTTGCCGCAAGATGTGCTTCTGCCATTGCCATTCCAACAGACATTGCAATACCTTGTCCAAGTGGTCCAGTAGTTGCTTCTACACCGTCTGTATCGAGAACCTCCGGATGTCCAGGTGTCCGGGAATTCCATTGACGGAAGTTTTTAAGATCATCAATTGTAACATCATAGCCTGAAAGATGTAATAGGCTGTATAACAGCATAGAACCGTGTCCTGCAGATAAAACAAAACGGTCACGATTAAACCATTTTGAGTTTTTTGGGTTATGATTCATAAAATCAGTCCATAGCGTGTAGGCCATAGGTGCAGCACCCATCGGTAGACCCGGGTGGCCAGAATTGGCTTTCTCAATCGCATCAATTGAAAGTGTGCGGATCGTATTGATCGATAGTTGTTCAATATTAGACATAATTATCTCCTTTCAAAGTTCCACAATAATATGTATCTATTTTCTATTCTATAATGAATGTGCAAACTTCACAAGCGAATTAAGTCGAATGCCCAAACAAATTAGTGCTTTTCATTTCTTTTTTGCATATCTTTCACCTTTAGTGGAGTGACGTCATTACCTGCTGGATCAATAACTTTAAGGGTTTTCAGTTGGTTTGTAAATGAACCGCGGATGTTTTGTAAATATTCTTCGCGGAGTTGTTTTTGCTCGGATTTTTCCTCATCGGTTAGGGAGGATTTTTTTGCTTTTTTTGCTAGCTCGTTAATCCGCGCAAGTTTTTCTTTTGATAACATATATGTACCTCCTCTTACAGTTTCCATGAAGGATTAATGCAGGTTGTATCTAACATGTAATAATACCCTACTTTGTACAATAATAACCGTAATTATTTGTAGTATTATTATTGTTTTTCACATTTATTTATAAAGCATAAAACAAAAAAAGACAAGCAATACAACTTGTCTCATTTAAGGTTTTCATTTTGCAGGTCGCTATTTTGTTCATACTCTTGATAACGACGGTGGACGGTTGCTTTTGAAATATTATACCCCAAGCCATTTAATGTGCTTGTGATTTCCCCGAAAGTAAGTTTTTTATCGCGAAGACGTACAATTTCCTCAAGCGGCACTTCCAATCTTTCTCTCCCCGGTGCTTTTCCGATATTTTTTAAATTATTTCTCGGATTATATCCATCTTTTACTGCCCGTTGCATTCCACGTTTAATTTTCAAATTATGAATTTTCCTTTGGTATTCCTCGACAATACCGACAATCTGTAAAACCATAGAATCTGATTCTGATAATTCCAGCTCTCCATCATGAATCGCTGTGTATATAGAAATATTTAACTTTTGTAATTGATGAAACAGGGCTATTTTCGTATTCCCTCTACCTAGTCTCGTTTCATCTTGAATTAATAGGCATTCCGCTTCCTCATTTGAAAAATGTTCAAGCATTTCAAAGATACCGTCCCTATTAATCTCATAACCACTCACCTGCTCTTCAATACATGTAACGACATCCAATCCTTGTCGGGTCGCTAGTTCATACAATTCTTCTTTTTGCCTAGCGAGTGATGATTCCTGTTCTTTTTTATCTGTGCTTACTCTACAATAGATGACTGCTTTCACGATTCGATTTCTCCTTCTTGGGTGATTAAGCATTGGCAATGAGAGAGAAATATAAGAATACCAAAGTTAAGATGAAACCGACAGTAAAGAATATATCTTCTTTTGAATACTTCGCAAATAATCTATTGAACATAGTTAAATCCCTCCACTTTTTTAGAACTTTTGTTCTAGAACGTATTATCGCACGAACAAGTGGTCCTGTCAACAGTTTTTTTCGAACGAACGTTTGCATAATCTTTCTTACGATGGTAAACTAGTAATAATAAATCCTATGTAAGAGGTGATAAATAGATGACAAAAGTTTCTAAAAGACAACAGATGATTTTAGATTTTATAAAAAAAGAAGTTCATGCAAAAGGTTATCCACCATCCGTTCGAGAAATCGCTGTGGCTGTCGGACTTGCATCGAGTTCAACCGTTCATGGACACTTGGAAAGATTAGAAGCAAAAGGGTTTATCCGTCGTGACCCGACTAAGCCAAGGGCCATTGAAATATTAGATCAAGACGGTGAAGGGAATATTCCGAAAAATACAGCTCGTTATGCTCCAGTAATCGGTAAGGTTACTGCTGGAATACCCATTACCGCTGTTGAAAATATCGAGGAGTATGTCCCTGTGCCGAGTTCACATGCGAGCCCGGATGATAATTTATTTGTCCTTGTCATTGAAGGTGAAAGTATGATTGAAGCTGGTATTCTTGAAGGTGACATGGTCATTGTAAAACAGCAGAACACGGCTAATAATGGAGATATCGTTGTAGCGATGACAGATGATGACGAGGCAACGGTGAAGCGTTTCTTTAAAGAAGAAAAAATGATTCGCTTGCAACCAGAAAACGCTACAATGGAACCATTATTTTATGAAAAGGTTAGTATTTTAGGTAAAGTAATCGGATTATACAGAGATATTCATTAAAAAACATCTGATCTTCGCATTCGGTGCAAAGATCAGATGTTTTGTTTACAAGATTAATAGGATGTTAAATATTGTTCGCGCTCCCAAGGATGAACTGTATTATTAAACATTTGCCACTCATATTCTTTTGCTTCCACATAATTTTGATAGAGATGTTTTCCTAGTGCCTGAATAATGACAGGGTCTTTTTCCATCTCATCAAGCGCTTCTTTCAATGTGGCTGGTAAATCTTTCACTCCATTTTCTATTCTTTCTTTTTTCGTCATTGCATAAATGTTCTGGTCAACTGCTTGTGGTGGTTGTAATTTATGTTCGATCCCGTCTAGGCCTGAAGCAAGCAAGACAGAAAGTGCCAAATATGGATTTGATGCCGGATCCACACTTCTTACTTCAACACGTGTACTCACACCTCTTGAACTTGGTATCCGTAATAACGGACTCCGGTTCGAACTGGACCAAGCTACATAACAAGGTGCTTGGTAACCTGGTACGAGCCGTTTATATGAGTTTACAATTGGGTTTGTCACTGCAGTGAAGTTAGTTGCATGTTCCAGAAGCCCAGCGATAAATTGGCTAGCTATATCCGTCAATTGGCGTTCACTTGCTTCATCAAAAAACATATTTTCACCGTCTTTAAACAGGGACATGTTGACATGCATCCCTGATCCGTCTACACCAAATAGTGGTTTCGGCATAAATGTCGCGTGCAGATTATGTCTTCTTGCGACCGTTTTAACGACAAGCTTAAACGTTTGGATATCGTCCGCGTGACGAACAGCATCCGAGTATTCAAAGTCAATTTCATGTTGTCCTGGTGCACCCTCATGGTGTGATGCTTCAATTTTAAAGCCCATTTCTTCCAGTTCCAGAACAATATCCCGCCTGCAGTTTTCCCCAAGATCTGTTGGGGCAAGATCGAAATAACCACCATGGTCATTCAATTCAAGAATTGGTTCACCTTTTTCATTCAGCTTGAATAAAAAGAATTCCGGTTCGGTACCGATATTAAATGTATCAAATCCGAGCTCTTCCATCCGTTTCAAATTTCTTTTTAAAATATAACGGGGACATCCCGAAAACGGTGTTCCATCCGCATTGTAAATATCACAGATGAAACGGGCTACTTTTCCTTTATCAGATGTCCAAGGAAATACAACAAAGGAATCTAAGTCCGGATATAAATACATGTCTGATTCCTCAATACGCACGAACCCTTCGATTGAAGAACCATCAAACATCATCTTATTGTTTAACGCTTTATCCAATTGACTGAGTGGTATCTCCACATTTTTAATTGTTCCAAGAATATCGGTAAATTGCAGTCTAATAAAGCGGACATTTTCCTCTTTAATCTTTTCTTTGATCGTTTCCTTTGTAATTTCGGTTCCCAACTAAATCTCCTCCAACTATTAGTTTGGATGTTAATCTCCACCCAAATATTACTATACCCTATTCAACGAGGAGAAAACCTTTTTTCTCAAGTGCTGTGACTGCCCGGGTTAAAGCAAGTTTTACGTGGGAATACGTAAGCCCCCCTTGAACGTAAGCCGTGTACGGAGCACGGATTGGTCCATCTGCGGATAATTCAATGCTTGATCCTTGAATGAATGTTCCCCCTGCCATAATGACTTCATCTTCATAGCCTGGCATTTCACTTGGAAATGGTGTCACATAAGCATTTACAGGGGAATTCTCTTGGATTGCCTGGCAAAATGCAATCATTTGCTCCGCTGTATCGAATGTGACAGATTGGATTAAATCGGTCCGTTTGCTCTGGTAAGCTGGTGTCGTTGTAAACCCGGCCAATTCAAGGAATCGTGATGTAAATATTGCGCCCTTTAATGCTTCGCCAACTACATGAGGAGCGAGGAAAAATCCTTGAAACAGTTCTTGCAGCATGTTTAATGTCGCTCCGCTTTCTTTCCCTAGTCCAGGTGCAGTTAAACGGTTGGCACATTGTTCGACCAAAAGTTCGTCTCCCACAATATAGCCACCAGAGCGAACAATTCCTCCGCCTGGATTTTTAATGAGGGACCCTGCCATCAGATTAACACCTACATGAGTTGGTTCCAGCTCTTCCACAAATTCACCGTAACAATTATCAACAAATACGATAACGTCATCTTTTATTTCTTTTACAAAATCGACCATTTCTTTAATTTCTGCCACTGTGAAAGAAGGTCGGTCATCATAACCTTTTGAACGCTGAATGCCGATTACTTTCGTATTTGCTCGGATTCTTTGACTGACGGCAGCAAAATCAACAGCCCCGTCCTCCTGCAAATCAACTTCTCCATAACCGATTGCATACTCTTTTAATGAACCTGGAGAATTTCCTCTTTTACCAACTACTTCTTCGAGCGTATCGTACGGCTTTCCTGTTATATATAGGAGTTCATCTCCTGGTCGAAGCACACCAAATAAGGCGGTCGAGATGGCATGTGTACCGGAAACGAGTTGGGGACGGACGAGCGCATCTTCTGTCCCGAATACATCACGATATACCGCTTCAAGCGCGTCCCTGCCCATATCATCATACCCATAACCAGTTGTAGAGTTAAAATGGCTGTCACTTACCCGATTTTCAATAAAAGCATCGAGCACACGTTGCTGATTTTTCTCCACTACGGTATTTACTTGTTCTTTCAATGTTTTAATATCTTGTTCTGTCTGGTTGATTAAGTCCAAAAGCATATTTGTTCATTACTCCTTTAATCTGTTTAATAATGCATGATTTTCTCGAATGTATCCTTTAATATGATAGCGATTATCCGCTTCATTATAGGACTTATCTGTAAGGATTGCTTCTTGCTCCAATTGGACCATCAGTCTGCCTTCATTTGCTTCCAGCGCGACATGGAACGGCACCCATACCTCTTTTAACATCTCTTCTATTTTCCTTAAGATGAGCTGCATATCTTCTTCTTCGTACGCAGAAACAAGAGAATACGGGCGTTCGTGAGCAATGAAATCTTCCTCTAGAAGGTCTTTCTTATTATAAATATATAACATCGGCAATTGATCTGCATCCAATTCCTGTAAAAGTTCTTCCACTGTTTCAATATGTTGTTCGTAATCCACATGGGATACATCGATAACATGTAAAAGAAAATCAGCTTCTGCAACTTCCTCTAATGTTGAACGGAATGCTGCAATAAGAGATGTCGGAAGATCCTGAAGGAAACCAACCGTATCGGTCATTATCGCTTGAAATCCAGAGGGGAGTACGACCCTCCTCGTTAATGGATCCAGTGTCGCAAAAAGCTTATCTTCCTGAAGTGTATTACTATCCGTTAATTGATTAAATAAAGTTGATTTTCCAGCATTTGTATACCCGACAATGGCAATCTGGAAAATCGCATTATTCCTTCTGCGTTTCCGGTATTGCTCACGCTGGTTGACAACAAGTTTTAGGCGATTTTTAATATCACCGATTCTGCGCCGGATATGACGGCGGTCTGTTTCTAATTGCGTTTCTCCCGGACCTCTTGTCCCAATTCCACCGCCGAGACGGGATAATTCAATTCCCTGACCTCGTAATCTTGGTAATAAATATTCCAATTGGGCAAGCTCCACTTGCAGCTTACCTTCTTTCGTTTGAGCCCGCTGCGCAAAGATATCTAAGATCAGCTGGCTCCGATCAATAATCCGGACTCCTAGATAATTATTTAAATTCCTTAATTGGCCGCTAGACAATTCATCGTTGGAAATAACAAGGTCGATTTCCTTTGCTTCAACCTCATCTTTAATCTCCCTCAATTTCCCTTCACCGAGGTAGGTTGCCGGATGGATGTGGTTGCGATTTTGCGTGAAAACCCCCTCCACTTTCCCGCCGGCTGTATTACTCAATGAGATTATTTCATCGAGTGACGATTGAAACCGTTCCTGTAATTGTTCTGGCTTTCTTACTGCGATAACTAAAATCTTTTCTGCCATAAGTTACCTCTCTTTTACTCATTTTCAAATTTAATATCTGCTGCGGTAATTTCCATTAGCCTTTCCGGTTGGTAATTTTCCGTCTGGACGAGTCGGTATGCCTGTAACCGAATCGCCTTTTCCATCAAGTTCCGTACCGAACGGGCATTGGCGAAATGTCTTCCTTTCGTTGCTAATTGATGATATAAATAATCCCTTAGCTTTCTGTCCGCTTCCATTGTTAATTGATATTCCCTTAATCGAACCATTTGATGTGCTATTTCCATTAATTCTTCCAATTTATAATCGGGAAAATCAAGAATAAACGGAAACCGCGATTCCAGTCCTGGATTGGTCGAAAGAAATCGGCCCATTTCAGAGGGATAACCTGCGAGTATAAGAATGAAATCCTTGTGACCGTCTTCCATATGTTTTACAAGTGTATCAATCGCCTCTTTACCAAAGTCCTTTTCTCCACCGCGGGCAAGTGAATAGGCTTCATCGATAAAGAGAATGCCCCCCATTGCTTTTTCAATTAGCGCTCTTGTTTTTTGCGCCGTCTGTCCAATATATTCCCCAACAAGATCGGCCCGTTCCGCTTCAATAAAATGTCCCTTCGAAAGGATTCCAAGGTCAACATATAATTTAGCAAGTCTGCGTGCAAGTGTTGTTTTTCCTGTACCGGGATTGCCCTTAAATAACATATGCAATACTTGCTGGTTAGAAGAAAGCCCTGCTTCCTTTCTTTTTTCGTTAATAAGTACGGTCGCATAAATTTGTTTTATCGTTGTTTTAATTTGTTTAACGCCAACAAACGAGTTAAAAGCTTCCTCTATTTGTTTGAACTGATTATTAAAACCGGCTGAACGCTTTCTTTCAGTCTGGGATAGAGTATCTTGCAAAACAATATTGATCCGGCCATTCCGGCTCGCTCTCATTTCCGTTTCCATATACTCACTCCTTCGTCATCCCAGTATACGTAAATAATCATAAAAGGGTGACAAACGCCCAAATTCAAAGACAGTAGTGTCCATCCAGGCTAAGTGCGCGGGTTCGATGTCGCCCCATACATGAGAGTACTTAATCGAACTTCCTTTTTACAGGAATGCTATAAAGTAAAACTCATTCAGCAAGTGGGAGGATAGAAGTTTCATTAGAAAACGGATGCCAATAATAGCATCCGTCGTTATTACTCATTTTCTAAGTTAACATTTTTCACTGGCGCAAAAGTTGAAATTGCGTGTTTGAAAATTAGTTGCTGCTTTCCGTCGGTTTCCAGTAAAATCGTAAAATTATCAAACGCTTTGATAATCCCTCGTAATTGAAATCCATTTGTCAGAAAGACAGTAACCGAAGTGTGATTCTTTCTTAATTGATTTAAATAATGTTCTTGAATGTTGACATTTTGTGCCATGGTACTTCCTCCCTTTTTCTATCTATATAATCTTAATTCTACTTCATTTTCAATATTCCTGCTATCTTTTGCAAAATCATTGTAAACTTTTCCTCTTTTTCTTCCGGATGGATTGAAAACCACTCTACTGGCAATTGGTTTTTAAACCAGGTAAATTGCCTTTTTGCATAGCGTCTTGAATTTTGTTTCAATTTCTCGATTGCTTCATCGAGACCTTCTTTGCCTTCTAAATACGGAATAAATTCTTTATAGCCAATCGCTTTCATTGCCTTGGTATTTGTGTAACCCGCATGATAGAGAGCCGTAACTTCTTCAAGCAGGCCTTCTTCCATCATCATATCCACGCGGGCATTAATTTGTTCATAAAGTGTTGCTCTTTCCATTTCAAGCCCGATAAACAATGTATTGTACTTCGGTTCTTTTTTTTGCTCACTTTCCCATTCCGTTTTGGTTTTCCCGGTAGTTTCATATATTTCCAGCGCACGAATAACGCGACGATGGTTGTTTGGGTGAATTTTTCTTGCCTGATCGGGATCGACCTCCTCAAGACGGCGGTAAATCTGGTTAATCCCTTCTTCTCTTGCTTCATTTTCTAACTTTTTAGTCCTGAATTCATCCCGAGGGATGTCAGGGAAATTATAATCAAATAAAGCAGCCTGTATGTATAGGCCGCTACCGCCCACAATTATAGGCAGGCGGCCTCTTGCGGTAATTTCTTCGATTCTGTTTTCCACATCAGCTTTGTATGCTGCTGCCGAATATTCTTCCGTCGGCTCTAACATATCAAGCAGATGATGGGGGATTCCTGCCATTTCTTCTTTACGGATTTTAGCCGTACCGATATCCATCCCTTTGTACACTTGCATCGAGTCACCGCTGATGATTTCACCTTGCAGTTGTTTGGCAAGATAAATACTGAGAGCTGTTTTCCCAACAGCTGTTGGACCTACAATCGCTATGACTGTTTTTTTCATCGTATTACCCCTAGATTATTATAGATTGTTATTTCTCTTCCTGATAGCTCCTGAGCATCCATAGTTCTTTCTCGAATGATGCCAATTGTTCAATAAGCAAATCATTCGTCGGTTCATCCGCGAATTCTGCTGTTAATACAAGACCGGTCTCTCTTATTTCATTAGCGATTTTCTCAAAATCATGAATTAATTGGGTAATCATTTCCGCCTCTGTATCATCCGCGTTCGCTTCTTCAAGCGTGCCTTGCTTCAAATACATACTCATGGTCGCGAGCGGCTGGCCACCGATCATAATGATTCGTTCAGCAACTTCATCAAGCTGGTCTGCTGAACGATTGTAGAGCCCTTCAAAATGTTCATGGAGCTGGAAAAAATTCTTTCCTTTAACGTACCAATGGTAGCGATGGAGCTTCACATAAAGAATAAAGTGATTGGATAGTAATTGGTTCAAAAAGTTTATTAACGACTGGTTATCCAAAGCTATTCACCTCATGAATTTTTTCTTACTAGTTTACTCCATTCAGGTATTTGTTATACCCTAAAACTTTCACACCTCAAACAGGAAAGTAAATCAGCAGCCTCATCAAGCACTCGCTGTGTTTGAAGAATTTTTTTGGGTGATCCCTTTTATTCAGTGTAAATTTTCATCTGGAGGTCCGCCGGGAAGCTGAACGGCGGGTAGAACTAGGACGCTAAAAATGAGAATGCTCAAGACACTTGCGCTGATTAAGGTAATCCGTCATGTCTTTCGTTTACTTTTAAAAAGGCATTATTGGGAAATGGAACAAACTTTTAGAGTCGTATCCATAGGCCTAAGTACTAATTATAACAAGGGATAGCAAACTGTTTTTAGGCTGCGAAGGCTTGAGGTTATACCTTTACATGCTCCGCTTAAACATCTTCTCAAGCTCATAGCTGGAAAAATGGATAATGATCGGTCGTCCATGAGGGCAAGTGAACGGATCTGTTGTCGATCTCAAGTCTTCAATTAGTCGGAACATATCATCTATCGTCAGATGATGATTTGCTTTAATCGATCGTTTACAGGCCATCATAATTGCCGCTTCCTCACGGATATGCGCGATATTAATTTTATCATCTTTCATAATCTGCTCGATAATATCACGAACGACTTCTTCCTCAAATCCCTTTGGAAACCAACTCGGACAGGAACGAATGATATACGTTTTCTCCCCAAACGGTTCAAAAAAGAGCCCGACCTTTTCCAAGTCCTCTTTATATGCTTCGATAAACAATGCCTCTTGGTTCGAAAATTCAAAAGTTAAAGGGAGGAGCAGTTGTTGGGAGTCCGTACTCGGTTTCCCAAGTTTATCCCTAAAAAACTCATATTTGATTCGCTCCTGGGCAGCATGCTGGTCAATCATATAAAAGCCTTCTTCATTCTGTGCGAGAATGTACGTGCCATGCAGCTGACCAATCGGATAAATCAATGGAATCCGGTCTTCTTTAGGTGCCTCTACCGCCTCTTCCTGTACCGGTTCTAGATATTCTGGTTCAGGATCTGGCACCGGGATCGTTTCATCCTGTTGCTGAATCGACTCTTTCATGACCGGTGGCTGTATTTCTCTTGTCGGTTCTTTAATAATGGTTTCTTCTCTAACCGATTGCTTGTCCACTTCCTCTTCCATAGGTGCCGAAAAGGTGAATTGTTCTTGGATTGATTGCTGTTTTTCTTTTGGTTGTTTATATTCGATTTCCGGTATTAAAGTCTCTTGTCTAAGTGCTGTTCGGATGGTTTCTTTCACAGATTCATAAAGTTCTTTATCCTTACTAAACCGTACCTCCAGTTTCGTTGGATGAACGTTCACGTCCACTAAAATTGGATCCATGTTTATTTTCAGAACGACGAGTGGATACTTTCCAATGGTAAGCATTGTATGATACCCATCCATAACTGCTTTAGCCAATGGATAATTCTTAATATAACGGCCATTGATAATCGTCGATATGAAATTACGTGAAGCACGAGTCACTTCCGGCCGGGCGATATACCCTGTAATTTCATAATCAAGCGATTCATGGTGAACTGGAAGCATCTTGCGCGCTACTGACATGCCATACACTTGAGCAATGACTTGCAACAAATCACCGCTTCCAGAAGTTTTAAATAACGTTCTTCCATTATGAATCGCCTCAAAGCGAATTTCCGGATAAGATAGAGCGAGTCGGTTTAATAAATCAGTAATATGGCCTAATTCCGTATGAAGGCTTTTCATATATTTCAATCGGGCTGGAGTATTGTAAAATAGTTGCTCGACAGTTATCTCTGTACCCTTTCTCGCATCACTTTTATTTCTTTCTACAATCTCACCGCCTTCAATGGATAAAATAGTACCAGCTTCTTCTCCTGTAGATGTTTTGAGAGTTAGTTTGCTGACAGCAGCAATACTTGCAAGCGCCTCGCCACGGAATCCGAGGGTACGGACATGGAATAAGTCTGTCTCATTACTGATCTTGCTTGTCGCGTGGGCGAGAAATGCCCGCTCGCTATCAGCCGCGGTCATTCCATCCCCATTGTCCGTCACTTTAATTCGGGTAATTCCTGCTTCATCAAGTTCTATTTTTATCGAGGTACTACCCGCATCAATACTATTTTCCACCAACTCCTTCACAACAGATGCAGGACGTTCGACAACTTCTCCTGCTGCAATTTTATTCGCCAGTTCGGTAGGCATCTGTTTTATTTTCATAGAAACATCCTTTCTAACTTCAAGCCGTCCGTTATTTTAGCTTTTTTTGGAGTTGATATAATGCATTCATTGCTTCCATTGGCGTCATTTCAAATAAGTTTAACTGTCCTAAGTCATCGATTACTTGCTGCTCTTTTTTTGTGAGCTTATTTTCTTTCTCAGGTGAATTTTCTTCAATAAAGAAGGAGAGTTGACCAGCTTCCATTCTTTCTGTGACCGGTTCATGTTCAGCACCCTCTTCCAATTCTGTAAGAATCGCCGTCGCCCGTTCAATTAATGCATCTGGAAGTCCAGCGAGCTTGGCAACTTGAATTCCGTAACTTTGGTCTGCCGAACCTTCCTTAATCTGGTGAAGAAATACAACATTGCCCTCATATTCTTCCGCGCGGACATGAATATTCTTCAACCGTGGAAGGGTCTCTTCCATCGCAGTTAATTCATGATAATGTGTGGAAAACAATGTTTTTGCTTCTATATTATGATGAATGTACTCTACAATCGCTTGGGCAAGTGCCATGCCATCATATGTACTCGTTCCTCTGCCTATTTCATCCAGTAGGATTAAACTGCGATCGGTCGCTTTTGCCAAAGCATGATTTGCTTCAAGCATCTCCACCATAAATGTACTTTGACCAGAAACAAGATCATCAGCAGCACCAATCCGCGTAAAAATCTGATCGAATAGGAGCAAATCAGCTTCCTCACACGGTACAAAACATCCGATTTGAGCCATAATTACCGTTAGAGCGAGTTGCCGCATATACGTGCTCTTACCTGACATGTTCGGACCGGTAATTAATAGAATACTATTTTCGTTATCCAGTTGAACGTCATTCGGCACAAATGTCCCCTCTGTCATTACTTGCTCAACAACTGGGTGGCGGCCATTTTTAATCGATAAATTCTCTCTCACAAAGCGCGGTCTTGTGTAATTATTTGCCTCACTGACTGTAGCAAAGGACTGAAGCACATCAATCTGACTGATATGCTCAGCAAGTTCTTGGAAGAGTGGAATATGATTTTTCATTTTATCTCTAATTTCAACGAATAAATCATGCTCCAGTTCGATACTTTTATCTTCTGCTTCAAGAATAATTGTCTCTTTTTCTTTTAGTTCTGGCGTGATGAACCGTTCGGCATTCGTTAACGTTTGCTTTCGTTCATATCGTCCTTCTGGTAAAAGATGTAAATTCGCTTTCGTAACTTCAATATAATAACCAAATACTCGGTTATATCCGATTTTTAGTGATCTGATGTTGGTTCGTTCTTTTTCTTTTTGTTCTAATTCTGCGATCCATTGTTTCCCATTTCGCGATGCATCACGGTATTCATCTAGTTGTGCATTGTATCCATCTTTGATGATATCTCCTTCTGTGATCGATGCAGGCGGGTCATTCGTAATACTTTGCTCAAGCAGTGCAACGACTTCTTTAGGATAGGTAAGTTCATCTGCTAATACTTTCATTTCTTCATTTGGGAATTGATAGAGAACTTGTTTGATTTCAGGGATGTTTTGTAAGGATTGTTTCAACTGGATGAGATCGCGCGCATTTACATTCCCGTAAGCGATCCTTGCAGCCAATCTTTCCATATCATATACGGACTTCAACGCTTCTCTCAGCATGTCCCTTTCCATAAACCCGTTGTAAAATACTTCAACGATATTCAATCGTCTTTCAATTTCTGTTTTCGTTAACAGCGGTCGCTCGAGCCACTTTTTCAATGTACGAGAGCCCATTGCTGTAATCGTTTCATCGAGCACCCATAATAAACTGCCATGTTTCCCTTTTTTGATAATCGTTTCTGTTAATTCCAGATTACGTTTTGAAAACATATCGAGTGATAAATAATTCTTTAATTCGATAACAGTTGCCTGTTGTAAATGGTCGAGTGAACGTTTCTGGGTCTGTTGAATATAGTTAAGCAACCTGCTAAAGGCTGTCATTAGACGTTCGTCATTTAAATTCTCTGCTAAGTTACGGTACTCCCCATTAAATGTAATTTCATCTTGATAAGATAATGTAATCTGTAACCTTTCTTTTAACTGCGCTTGCAAATCCTCTTCTAAAGTGGAAGATATGACAATTTCTTTGATCGGCTGATTGTATAATTCATGAAGAACTGCTTCCCAGCCTGCTTCAATGAGAGTTACACGGTTCTCCCCGGTCGATAAATCGTTATAAACAACGACATAAGAGCCGTCATTGAAATGTGAAAGACTGCAGAGATAATTATTCTCCCCTTCATCAAGCATCGATTGCGACATAACCGTACCAGGAGTAATAATCTGAACGACCTCTCTTTTCACAACACCCTTTGCTGTTTTGGGGTCTTCTACTTGTTCACAGATTGCTACTTTATAGCCTTTATCTATTAATGTTTTTATATAGTTCTCCGCAGAATGATAAGGAACTCCGCACATTGGAATTGCTTCACTTTCACGCTGTGCGCCTCTTTTTGTTAATGTTATTTCAAGTTCTTGTGCCGCTTTAATTGCATCATCATAAAATAATTCATAGAAATCACCTAGGCGGTAAAATAAAAATGAATCTTGGTGAGCGGCTTTTATTCTTAAGTATTGTTCCATCATTGGTGTATTCTTTGCCATTATTAAGCCTCCAACATATCCGAAATCTTCTCCCGCCATTATAGCATAAATTAATAACTTCCCTCTAACCCGCTGACTTTTTCTTTTCAAATCAGCAGATATTAGAAAGTCAGGCAGATTTCTTTCCAACTTCAGTAGAAAGAATTGGATTTAATTTATTGATTTTGGAAGTATGCACTTTAGGTGTTTGCCATGCATAAAATGACTATGAAAAAAGAGGAGGTAAATACAGCTATGTCTTTTCTAAAAAAAGATTATCGAGAAATCATCACCAAGGCAGTTATTGGGAAGGGACGTAAGTTTACAAAGGAATTTCATACGGTTACTCCCCCAAACCGTCCCTCGAGCATTCTCGGGTGCTGGGTGATTAATCATTTATACCACGCAAAAATGAAATCTACGGATAGTGTAGAAATAAATGGTAGCTATGAAGTAAATATCTGGTATTCCTTTAATGATAATACAAAAACACAGGTTGTTACGGAAAAAGTAACATATCGTGATATTGTGCCCCTATCCATCAAAGATGAAAATTGCCTGAATGATGATTTCGATGTGATTGCGAAAGTGTTACAGCAGCCAAATTGCCTGGAATGCAAAATTGAGAAAAAAGGAAGTAAAATTAAAGTTGAGGTGGAAAGAGAATTTATCGTGCAAGTAATTGGCGAAACAAAATTACTCGTAAAAGTGGATCCGACTTGGGATGCAAATAAGGTGGAAGATGAAGACGACGATGAAGTGTGGGAGCATGCCGTGACAGATGATGAATTAGAAGATGTCCAAACAGATTTCATCCATACTAAAGATTAAGCAGTTTCCCAAGCGGAGAGCTAAAGTGAAACTTCATTCAATGAGGGAGGTATCCTTACCTCCCCCACTGAATGTTAGTTGAACAGAATCAGGGATTTACGGACTGTTTATCCCCCCTTTATATATTGGGCTTCCCTCATGTTTAGAAGAGGGGGATTACAGACCGTTCATACGTGATTAAAAACCAAGCATTCTATTATGCTTGGTTTTTAGCTATTTTGTTACTTTTGTACCTGTTTTCCCTTCTAATACATTACCGCCTGTTCCTTCAATAATACGGTTTGTTACTTCCCTAGAAATTGTAGTAGATACAAGCTGTAAGACATCATTTACTGTCACTTGGAGTTCTTTGAATTCCGAAACGATAGGGATACCGTCTAACTCACTTTGTAAACGATCCAGTTGCTCTTCTACACGAGCTAATGCTTCTTTCTTATCATAAGCCTGTAAATTTACTGCTTGTTTTTGTAAAGCTTTAATCTTTGTAATCAGTGTTTGAATTTTTGTACTTGCATTTATTTTAGCTTCGAGTTCTTTAAAGCGGTCAATTTCTTCCGTATTTGCTAGCATGTCTGCCAATTTTTTTGCCGCGTCAAGTACTTCTTTCCTTGAATACTGTGCCATGTTACTTCACCTCAATTTTACTTTCTGCCATGATACCATCTAAGGACCAAGTTTTTGCTTCGGTAATTTCCACTTCCACAATCTGACCAATTGCTGATTTCGGCCCTTTGAAGTTCACAAGCTTATTCTTCTCTGTATACCCTGCGAGAATATCAGGATTTTTCTTACTTTCACCCTCAACGAGTACTTTTACTGTTTTTCCTTCATATTTCCTCATTGATTCCGCAGATTGTTTGTTTACAAGTTCATTTAAACGATAAAGACGCTGTTTCTTCACTTCTTCTGGTACATCATCTTTTTTTCTTGCAGCCGGCGTTCCTTCACGCGGAGAGTAGATGAACGTGTACGCTGCTTCAAAACCGACTTCTTCCATTAGTGTCATCGTCTCTTCAAACTGTTCATCCGTTTCGTTCGGGAATCCGACAATGATGTCAGTCGTCAATGTGACATTTGGAATTGCTTTTTTAATTTTACGGACAAGTTCCAAGTATTCTTCCCGTGTATATTTACGGTTCATTTTCTTCAGAACTTCCGAGCTTCCGGATTGGACCGGTAAATGGATGTGGTCGAGCAAGTTTCCACCCTGGGCCAATACGTCAATCAAATGATCATCGAAATCTCTTGGATGTGATGTCGTGAAACGGACCCTTGGAATGTCAATTTTATGAATGTCATTCATTAAATCTCCAAAGGTATAATCCAGATCTTCAAAATCTTTTCCGTAAGCATTCACATTTTGACCGAGTAAGGTGACTTCTTTATAACCCTGGGCGACCAGATGTCTTACTTCTTGAATAATATCCTCCGGTCTTCTGCTGCGCTCTTTTCCTCTTGTCATTGGGACGATACAATACGTACAGAACTTATCACAGCCATACATGATGTTGACCCAAGCTTTGATTTTTCCTTTACGAGCTTTCGGAAGGTTTTCAATGATATCGCCTTCTTTAGACCATACTTCAATAACCATTTCCTTTCCAAACATCGCTTCTTTAATCAGGTGGGGTAACCGATGGATATTATGTGTTCCAAAAATAAGATCAATATGTTGATGTTTCTTTAATATCCGGTCAACAACTGATTCTTCTTGGGACATACATCCGCAAACACCAATGATGAGATCCGGATTTTCAAGCTTTAATGGTTTCAAGTGTCCAATCTCACCGAACACTTTATTTTCCGCATTTTCCCGGATGGCACAAGTATTTAATAAGATAATATCTGCTTCTTTTACATCTTCTGTTGCAGTATAACCCATTTCCATAAATATTCCAGCCATTACTTCTGTATCATGTTCATTCATTTGACAACCATAGGTGCGAATTAAGAACTTACGCCCCTCACCCACCGTTTGCATATCTTCGGGAATAGAAAAATCATATTTAAATTGGACTTCTTCTTTCCTTCTCTTTCTTGCTTTTTTAATGTCAGGGGTTTTGGGGGTGTAATTGGTATGGAAATACTTTGCGATCATATCTTCACTGGACGTTTGTTTAATCCGTTCGAAATTCTCTTCTGTATTAATTTGTGCCTGCTGCTTTCGCTCTTGTTCGTTCATCTCGGCTCTCCTTTCAATGAGTACTTCTATGTATAAGTTTACAACATAATAAGTATAAGGCTTATGAATAAATTTAACAATATATACCGCGAAACTGCAAATAAAAACCTTCCTTGATTAGAAGGAAGGCGTATGATTGCTTTTTAATTATCTTGGTTCCACGATTAATTTGATTGCAGTTCTTTCTTCTTCATCAATCTTGATATCAGTGAATGCCGGTATACAAATGAGATCTACTCCACTTGGAGCAACGAATCCTCTTGCAATGGCTACAGCCTTTATTGATTGATTCAATGCTCCTGCACCAATCGCCTGAATTTCTGCAGTTCCTCTTTCGCGAAGCACATTTGCGAGAGCCCCTGCTACTGAATTTGGATTAGATTTTGATGAAACCTTCAATACTTCCATTAGTAGTACCTCCCTTACCTCAGTTTTATAGTTCTATTTCTACTATATTCTTTGAGTTGTAAGCTTATTCCCTAAACCTGTTAGAAGACATCAGGAACAACCAACTCGTATTGCCTCAGCAAAAGGGATGTTCTGAATAACAGTCAGGCAAAGAAGGGGTGGTCATCATTGATTAATATTCTTTCGATGTCTACTGCTTTCCCTGTTTTTGAATCAATGGAAACTAACACTGCATTTAATTGTTTTCTACCCTTTTTTGTAATTTCAAAACGTACAGGCAGTGATGTTAGAAAGCGTTTTAGAACAGCTTCTCTTTCTACTCCAAGTATTCCATCGTAAGGACCAGTCATGCCTACATCAGTGATATAGGCGGTACCGTCGGGAAGAATTCGCTCGTCTGCAGTTTGTGTGTGAGTGTGTGTGCCGACGACAGCGCTGACTTTTCCGTCAATATACCAGCCAAATGCTTGCTTTTCACTTGTTGCTTCACCGTGGAAATCGACGAAAATAATGTTCGTGTGCTTTTTTGCTTCTTGAATCAGGTTATCTATCGTGGTAAATGGGTCTTCAATTGCTGGCAGGAAGGTTCTCCCTTGCATGTTAATGACAGCTACTTTAAGATCATTCACGTTTAAATAGATGATTCCTTTTCCTGGGTTGTTGTTCGGAAAGTTTGCAGGGCGGATAAGGTATTTGGCTTCATCAATGAAGTCAAAGATTTCTTTTTTATCCCATGTGTGGTTTCCCATTGTAATTGCTTGGGCACCCCATTCGAGGAAGTTGCGGTAAATCGTTTCTGTAATTCCTTTGCCCGCTGCTGCATTTTCGCCGTTAAGAATCGTGACGGTTGGGCGGTATTTTTCTTTTAATCTTGGCAGATATTCCTTAACCATTTCCCGTCCTGGTGAACCAACAACATCACCAATAAATAAAATTTTCATCTTTACATCATCCTAACCTAATTCCTAATTTTTAAAAGTCTGTTCTGTTTTCCCAATTACTCCCTCTTAGGAAGTAACCGAAAGAAACTACTGAATCCTTTCATTCAGCGTAAGTGTCTTTGCTCGTTCCTATAGTTTAGAACTCTAATCGCCGTTCAGTTGCCCGGTGGACGGATGCTTTCCGCGGGCACAGCCGAAGCCTCCTCGGGCTATCGCCCTGCGGGGTCTCCGGACTCGTGCTATTCCCGCAGGAGTCACCGTCCACCGGGCAACTGAACTGGAAGAGAGCGTTATTATTATTGGAAACAATCATATCATGATGAGAATTCTATTCTAAAATAATAAATAGGATTCCAAATTCGGTCTTCCCTGGGAGCAGTCCAGACACCTTGAGACTCCAGCAGGAGGATAGGCATAGGTGAGACCCCGCAGGGCGGCAGCCCGAGGAGGCTCACCAGCCGCCTGCGGAAAGCGAGAGGTGTCTGGACTGCGAACCTCCAGAAGAAAGTTGCACTTACGCTGAATGAAAGTAATTACGATTTCGATTTCTTGGTGTCATCGTTTTCTTATTTTAGGGGTGGCGAAGGTTGAATTATTATTTTACCCAGTAAAGATTTTTTAAACGGTGGCAAAAAATAAAAGCAGTCCGATGACTGCTTTTATTTGGCATATTCAACTGCTCTTGTTTCCCTGATTACCGTTACTTTAATATGGCCAGGGTAATCGAGCTCGCTTTCGATACGATTACGAATCTCCCTTGCAACTCTCAATGAATCAAGATCATCAATTTCATCAGGTTTTACCATAATACGAATCTCTCTACCCGCCTGAATTGCATAGGATTTCTCTACACCTTCGAATGATTCGGAGATTTCCTCTAGTTTCTCCAGACGTCTAATGTAGTTCTCGAGCGTTTCGCTTCTTGCACCTGGCCGTGCAGCGGATAGGGCATCAGCTGCTGCGACTAATACTGAAATGATGGAAGTAGGTTCTTCATCACCATGGTGGGAAGCAATCGCATTAATGACAACCTCATGCTCTTTATATTTCATCGCAAGTTCTTTTCCAATTTCTACGTGACTACCTTCTACTTCATGGTCAATCGCTTTTCCAATATCATGAAGTAAACCAGCTCTTCTTGCTAATATTACATCTTCACCTAGTTCTGCAGCAAGCAAACCAGATAAGTAAGCAACTTCTGCCGAATGTTTTAATACGTTTTGACCATAGCTTGTACGATATTTTAGACGACCAAGTATTTTCACAAGATCCGGGTGCAGTCCATGCACACCAACCTCAAATGTCGTTTCTTCACCGACTTCACGAATATATTCATCAACTTCACGTCTTGCTTTATCTACCATTTCTTCAATTCGTGCCGGATGGATTCTTCCATCTTGGACAAGTTTTTCCAAGGCAATACGAGCAATTTCCCGGCGAATTGGATCAAATCCAGATAATATAACAGCTTCTGGCGTGTCATCGATAATTAAATCAATACCAGTCAACGTTTCTAATGTTCGTATATTACGTCCTTCTCGACCAATGATTCGACCTTTCATCTCATCATTTGGCAGGGTGACGACAGATACAGTTGTCTCAGCAACATGGTCTGCAGCACAGCGTTGCAGCGCTAACGAGAGAATGCTTTTCGCTTTTTTATCAGCTTCTTCTTTCGCCTGATTCTCTGTTTCTTTAATCATAATAGCCGCTTCATGCTTCACTTCTTTTTCAATTCGTTCTAAAATAATTTGTTTTGCCTGGTCCGTTGTATAACCTGAAATGCGCTCAAGCTCAGCTTGCTGCTCCTCTTTCATAGCCTGCACTTTGCTTTCCATTTCTTCAGTTTGCTGTTGTCTCTCCGTTAAAGCTTCTTCCCGTTTCTCCAGTGATAATTCACGGTTATCTAGAGAGACACTTTTTTGGTCAAGAATATCTTCTTTTTGCGTTAAGCGATTTTCTTGTTTCTGGAGTTCAGCACGGCGTTCACGCAGCTCATCCTCTGCTTGCTGTCGTAATTTATGGTTCTCATCTCTTGCTTCAAGGAGTGCTTCCTTTTTAGCTGCATCCGCATTCCGATGTGCTTCTTCGACGATTTGTTTCGCTAAGTCTTCTGCACTTGAAATCTTTGCTTCTGCAATCGATTTACGAATCAGATAACCAACAAACAGACCTATGATAAGGATGAATACTAGCAAAAGGGAGATGATCAAAGGGTGGTCCATATTTTTCACCTCCTATTGCTATAAAGTTGTTGTACAATTCATTATCTTCGTCATGTACCCATTATCAATACAAGGATTAATAATTACCGTATAATTGAATAAAATTATACAATGTTAATTTTAATTGTCAATTTACTTATTGTCAAGGAAACTTCAGAACTATTTCAGAAGTATTTCAAGTAAAAGTCATATTGTAAGAAAGCAAGTACAAGTTCCACTTCCTATCCTCTCATACCTCTGACCAGAAATTCAATAAAAAAGCTGTCCTCCGATAAAAACCGAATAGACAGCTGCATATTATATGTCAAGACTTTCCTGTTCATCAGATGACGACGATGTATTCTCTGTATCCGCGTCTGTGCTTTCACTTGCTTCGAGCTCATAATGACTACGGATTTCACGATTTACTTCTTCAAAAATTTCAGGGTTTTCTTTCATGAATTGTTTTGCGTTCTCTCGACCTTGTCCTAAGCGTTCTCCTTTATAAGAATACCAGGCACCACTTTTTTGAACGATATCAAGATCTGCACCAACATCGATGATTTCACCTTCTTTAGAGATTCCTTCACCATACATGATATCTACTTCAGCTTGTTTGAACGGCGGTGCTACTTTATTTTTCACAACTTTTACCCTCGTTCGGTTACCAATCATTTCATTTCCTTGTTTCAACGTTTCTGCTCGGCGAACTTCTAAGCGGACAGAAGAATAGAATTTAAGTGCGCGGCCTCCCGGTGTTGTTTCTGGGTTACCGAACATAACTCCAATCTTCTCACGGACTTGGTTAATGAAGATGGCAGTAGCATTTGATTTATTGATTGCACCTGATAGCTTACGCAAGGCTTGAGACATTAATCTTGCCTGAAGTCCCATATGAGAGTCGCCCATTTCACCTTCAATTTCCGCTTTTGGTACAAGAGCAGCAACGGAGTCAACAACAATAATATCAACTGCACCGCTACGCACAAGTGCTTCTGTAATTTCAAGTGCTTGTTCTCCGGTATCAGGCTGCGAGAGCAACAGTTCATCTGTATTTACTCCAAGTACCCGTGCGTAAGTTGGATCAAGTGCATGCTCCGCGTCGATAAATGCTGCTTGTCCACTTTGCCTCTGAGCTTCAGCAATTGCGTGGAGGGCAAATGTTGTTTTACCCGAGGATTCAGGTCCGTAAATTTCAATTACTCGTCCTCTAGGATACCCGCCAATTCCAAGTGCCACGTCCAAGGCTAAGGAACCACTCGGGATTGTAGCAATCTGTTGGTTCTGCTCTTCTCCAAGTTTCATAATCGAACCCTTACCGAATTGTTTCTCTATCTGTCTTAAAGCCATATCTAAAGCTTGTTTTCTCTCACTCAATGAAAATACCTCCTCAAATTATCTATCTCTATCATACGCTTTTTTTCACCGTTTGACAAGCAAAAAACGAATAGACGTTCGATAATTATCACACCTGTCCTCACCGTCATTTTTAAATTTTGAAGTAGAGCTGGAGGTTCGTTTATTCAATATAAAGCATGAATAGAACGTAAATTACACTTTTACATAGTTAAAAATTAATTCAAGACCTTTCATAACTGTGCGGTTTCGGATGGTGTTCCGGTCTCCCTGGAATTGGAATCCGAATGCTTTATCCTCTTCCCCAATAACGGATAACCCAATATAAACGGTTCCAACTTGCTTTCCTTCCACTTCATTCGGACCGGCAACGCCTGTAAAGCTGATACCGACTGAAGATTGTAATTTCTCTCTCACATTTCTTGCTAAAGATAGAGCGCATGCTTCACTTACCGTACCCTTTTCCGCTATTACTTGCTCTGGTACTTCCAGGACGCCCGTTTTCACCGCTTCACTATAGCAAACTACACCGCCTTGTACGACTTCACTTGCTCCAGATACGGAGATGAGCCGATCGGTAAATTTCCCGCCGGTAAGACTTTCCGCAGCTGCGATAGAGAGTTGTTTCTTTTTAAAGTGTTCAATAATAATTTGTTCAATTGTTTCATCATTCTCAGCTACAAAATAATCTCCCACTTTCAGGAGTACAGCGGATTTCGCTTCAGTGAGTAAGGCGTCTAGCCCTTCTTCCGAGTCAGCTTTTGCTGTTAAACGAATGATAATCCCATCATCTGTTGCAAGGGGAGCGATGGTCGGATTCGTTTGTTCACGGATGAGATCCTGTAATTCATGTTCGAGTGCCGATTCACCAATCCCGAGAAACTTTAGAATGGTCGAACGAATCATTTGCTCTTTACCTGTCAACTTATAAAGGTATGGTAAAATATCTTCTTTAAACATTGCTTTCATTTCACGCGGAACACCTGGAAGAAATATCCATGTTCGCTCCTCGTACTGGACAATCATCCCAGGCGCCATCCCTTGCTTATTAAATAAAACGGTAGCTGTTTCAAACACGCGCGCCTGCCTGCGGTTATTCGGCGTCATTTGCCAACCTGTTCGCTTAAACCAATCTTCAATCTTTTTCATCGATGGCTCATGTTCGACGATTGGAATATTACAAATAGCTTGGAAAGCTTCACGGGTCAGATCATCTTCCGTTGGGCCTAATCCACCTGTGACAATAATAATATCTGAACGTTCATGAGCCTGTTTAAACGTGCCTGCAACCCGGTTCAAATTGTCACCAACGACGACATGGTTATAAACATTTATACCGTATAAAGCTAACTGCTTGGATATCCACTGTGCATTCGTGTTCGCGATTTGCCCTAATAACAACTCTGTTCCTACTGCGAGAATTTCTGCTTTGTATTGTTTTTTCATTTCGAATCCCTCATTACATGCCAGTTTTTGTAAAAGTAATCAACACCTGAAATCACAGTAAAGATTAAGGCTAAGTAAAGCATGATTGTTCCCAATGGGAAATTTAAATAAGAAAAAGGAAAATTATGAAGGAGTAGGATAATAATAGCAATCATTTGCGTTGCTGTCTTCAATTTACCCATACTGCCGGCAGCAAGGACAATACCTTCTCCTGCAGCTACTAAACGCAGCCCGGTTACAGCGAACTCCCTGCTAATAATGACAATTACGATCCATGCAGCTGCAAGATCCATCTCCACCAGCATAATGAGCGCGGCAGAAACGAGCAGTTTATCAGCTAATGGATCAAGAAACTTACCAAGGTTTGTAATCAGATTATGTTTACGGGCATAATATCCATCGACCCAGTCCGTTGCAGAACCAATAATAAATATAAGTGCTGCAATGAAATGGTGAACCGGCAATGTAGTGTTACCTATATCCCATTCTCCAAAGTCGAGAGGGAGCGATAATAATAAAATAAAAATCGGGATGAGAATAATACGAGATAGGGTGAGTTTATTAGGTAAATTCATGAGCCTTCCTCCTTGATGCTAATGCTTTTCTTTTTTTAGTTTTCTTGATATTAAAATGATAAAACCCTTCCGCATTCGGTTGGAAGGGTTGAAGCATAATTACTTAGTGTTGAACCATAAGCGTTGATGGTCCTTTTCAGTTGGGTCAACCGGATATTCATATGGTACATCATTAATTGTTATATCCAAGTTGGGCGTGCTGCCGATATTTAAAAAGATTGATTCTTGGCCAGTAACATCTACTTCTACCGGTGAATTTTCAGAAGTAACAAAGCCTCCGTAAAAAACTTCCCCAGCACTGTTCTTCACATCAAGCCAAACACTTGACTCGGATTCAAATTGGAAGATTAACTTATCTCCGGGATTTGTAATGGCAACAGTCGATTCAGGCGGAGATCCGGTACCGACTTCTTCCACTTCAAAAGTTATTTCTTCTGTTTCTTCTTCAGTAGAATCTTCTTCCTTCTCCTCTTCCTCGGCATCATCCGTTGCACCATCTTCTTTGGCGCTGTTTCCTTCTGCACCTGAGGCGTCTTGGTTATTCTCACTAGGGTCCTTAATAATTACTTCATCCGATTCTTCAATCTCCTGCGGGTCGTTAGGTGAATAGGATTGATAATAAAACCAAATTCCCGCCCCAATAATACCGATAATTAGGAGGACGACAATAATTTTAGGTAACACGGAAAAGAATGCTCCTGATCGTTCAGCTGCATTTTCTTTTGAGCGTTCAACTCGTGTATATTGGATTTCGCTCTCTGTTTCAGATTTTGGAATTTCTTCTTTATGTTCTTTTAACAATTCATCGGAATCGAGTCCAACTGCTGTTGCATATTCTTTAATAAAAGCTCGAGCATAAAACTTTCCAGGGAGCAGATGGAAATTTCCTTCTTCAATTGCAACTAAATATCTCTTTTGTATCTTCGTTGTTTCCTGTAAACTTTCCAATGAAAGGCCTTTTGCGATTCTCGCTTCCTTCAGCCTAGCACCCACATCCATAATTAACACCTTCCATCTTAAATATCAAACATGTTAAAGCCACCATTTGAACCAAATGTTTGATTTTCAATTGATTCATATGTAATTTCTTCTTCTTTGTGGCTTCTTAATTCAATAATATAATCAAAATCATCTAACGTATATTCCGTGGCCTGAACAAATATGTCAGGATGTTCCACAACTTTTACAGCAGGAAGCTGCATCACTTCTCGAATGAGACGCCAATGCTCTTCATTTGCCCGTTTTTTTGAAACAACACCATCTATAATAAAAATATTGTCTTTATCATACTCTCCGGCAATTAATTTATTTCTTACCGTTTGCTTTATCATGGTACTTGAGACGAACAACCAGCGTTTATTGGAAGAGACACTTGCTGCAACAATCGATTCTGTTTTACCTACCCGCGGCATTCCCCTGACACCGATCAGCTTATGGCCATCCTGCTTAAATAATTCTGCCATGAAATCAACAAGAATACCGAGTTCATTTCTCACAAAGCGCACTGTTTTTCGGTCATTATCCGTATGAATATATTTACCGTGACGCACAGCCATCCGGTCTTTTAATTTTGGTTTTCGGATTTTAAGAACCTTTATAATATCAACGGTTTCCAGAATGGAAGCTAATCTTTTAATATTCTCATCCCGTTCAGAAAGCAGTAGTAGGCATCTTCTGGAGTTCTCAAGACCATTAATCGTAATAATGTTAATTGAAAGCATACCTAACAGAGATGAAATGTCCCCTAATAAACCAGGACGATTAATCTGATTCTCATATTCAAGATACCATTCTGTTCTTTCCATCTTCCGGTCTCCTTTACAAACGGGGAATGGCGTTTGTATGAAATGATGAATAATCTATTTATACTATAAATGATTTTTTAAAAAGTGAAAAGCGAAATAGCGAACAAATTGAAAAAGAAGCTATATAGATTAACTATACAGCTTCTTTAACGAATTATCCATTATTATTTCCTTGTTGTTCAACCAATCTCACCATGGAGCTTGCAATTGCTTGTTGCTCCTCCTCAGAAGCGGCATTCCACAGTTCTTTCAGTACTGCTTCTTCCTTATTCTTTGCATCTACATTCGATGCAAGATAGTCCCCCACTTCTTGAGCGACGTTCGTAATGGTTTCATGTTTCATCCCACTAGATTTCGCTTGCTGCAAGCGATTAGCAAGAAATCCTTTCCATGAATCGAAATTATCGAGAATGGACATTGATTTAGCCTCCTTTTTATTACAACCGTATACACCTATAGTATTCAACATCTACTTCTGCTTTATGCACCGGAAACGAGTTGGCTAAATCATCCATCCCCCGGTAACCGGAAGAATCTGGCCGTTTAAATATGGTGTCGGACAATCCATAACATAGCTTACAGCTTCTGCGACCTCATGTGGAGAGCCTGCCCGCTTTAAAGGAATTGCTTCGTAAATTTCAGCCCTTTCCTCCGCCAGTAAAGATCCGTTCATTTTCGTATCGATGAATCCTGGACTAACTGCATTTACTGTCACGTTACTTGCCGCTACCTCTTTGGCAAGTGCCTTCACGAAACTGTTCTGTGCCCCTTTTACGGTTGAATAGAGCACTTCATTGCTCGCTCCTACTTCTCCCCAGATGGAAGTGATAAAGATCAGCCTGCCAAATTGATTCCTAATCATGCATGGTAGTAACTCATGCGTTATTTTAAGTGGTGCATGTACATGGAGAGTGAGCATCTCGGTAAAGCTATCTTCATCCACGTCCTGGAATAAGCCGAATTCTGTTTTCCCGCTTGCAAAAATAATACTGTCGACCTGAAAAACAAGACTCGAAAGCAGCTTATTTATCCCCTCTCCCGTTGACAGGTCAGCTTGGATAATCTGTAAAACCTGATCACTTGCAAATTCTTCCGCCAACTTTTTAATAACGGAAATGTTGGAATGGTAATGAAGAATTAATTGATCCCCTTTTTTCACGCGCTGTTTGGCAATAGCTATTCCGATATCACCACTTGCACCAATGATTAAAACATTTTGCATGATTTAAGCCTGCTTGATCGTACAAACTGCAAGCTGGTCTTCTTTAATCCATTCCTTTAGAAACTCATTGACATCCGCTGTAGTCAACGCTTCAATTTGTGGGATGACATCAAAGAAATTAATACCGTGACGATGATAATCGATAAAATTGTTGGCAATATACTCTAGCGAATTCATGGCGCGAAGTATCTGGCCGATTTTCTTTTTCTGCATTCGACGAAACGCTTCGTCCGTTATTTCTGCATGAGTTGTTGAGAGTAGTAATTCCTTCACTTTAGCGGCAAAATCTTCTGGTCTTGCCGTGTTACCGCCAATTAATGAATAGCCGAAGCTCGTTTCTAAATTCGTTTCAAAAGAGAAGCTTCCATCAATCAATTCGTCTTTATACAATTCTTGATAAAACTCGCCACCTCTTGCAAAGTAATAATCTAGGACCATCGTTGTAAGCAGTTCTTTTTTCAAAAATGCTGCTTTATCTAAATGGCTGCTCGACTCTTTAATTCCAACCGTACACTTTGGAATTGAAACCGGCATCTTGATTTCCTTGTATTTCTCTGCAACTTCTTCCGGCTCATCTGGAAATTCTCGCTTGATTTCTGCGATATCCGCAAAGCGTTTTCCTGCTTGGTTTTCTTCAATTAGTTGGGACAATGATTCCGCGTTAATATTTCCAATGATGAATAAGGTCATGTTTTCAGGATGATAAAACGTGTTGTAGCACGTATATAAATCATCTTTCGTGATCTTCATGATGGAATCAACCGTCCCAGCAATATCAATATTTACCGGATGATTCTTAAACAAAGCTTGGATGGTACCCATGAAAGACTGCCAATCCGGCTGGTCATCATACATATTGATTTCTTGTGCGATGATTCCTTTTTCCTTTTCCACTGTTTGTTCGGTGAAATAAGGGTCCTGCACAAAGTCTAGCAATATTTCCACATTTTTCTCAATATGATTGGTTGCAGCGAATAAATAAGCGGTCTTCGTAAAAGAAGTGAATGCGTTGGCAGAAGCACCTAGCTTACCAAAGTCAGCAAATACATCTCCATCTTCTTTCTCAAATAATTTATGTTCAAGGAAATGGGCCACCCCATCTGGTACAGTTACTGCTTCCGATTCTCCAATCGGAACAAATCGCAGGTCGATGGAGCCATAATTTGTTGTAAAGATTGCATAAGCTTTCTCCATTTCCGGTCGTGGCATGAGAAAAACAGATAAGCCGTTATCTAGCTTTTGGGAGTAAATAACTTCATCAATGTCTGTATATGTCTTCTTATTCATTTACTTCTCCTCCTTGTGCAGTGAGAAGATATAATGTATCTTCCTCGATTCGTTCACCAACACGAATCACATCTTCTTTTGTTACTGCGGAAATATTATCAATAATTTCCTCCAGTGATCGGTCTGTTCCTGCAAGTTGTTGCTGATAAAACAACTCTACAAGACCATGAGGATTATCCATTGTTTCCCGTAAAGAATGGATAATCATATCCTTCGCTTCATTCATTTCCTGTTCTGAAAAATTCCCTGCTTTCATTTCTGTCATTTGCTCCCGGATGATATCCCGTGCTTTTTCGTAATCTTCCGGTGCGATTCCGCTTAATACGAAGAGAAGCCCCTTATGACTCTCCACCTGGGAAGAAGCATAATAAGCCAAACTATTTTTCTCCCGCACATTCATGAAAAGTTTCGAACTAGGGAAACCGCCAAATAAGCCATTGAATACTTGTAGAGCAGGATAATCTTCATCAGAATACACCGTATGCGTACGATAGCCGATATGGAGCTTTGCCTGTTGAATCGGCTCTTCTTCTATAATTTCTTTCGGTTCCTTTACATGTTTCGGTTCCGGGCGATTACTTGCTTCGGTTGCTGATCCTTCTTCTTGTTTAAAAGTTGACATGATTGTTTTTTCCATCGCTTCGGTGTCCATATCACCTACGACATAAATATCGAATCGATCCTCTTTCAGCATCTCAAGATAATAATTGTATAAATCTTCAGCAGTAATTGCATCAAGATCTTCTTCATACCCATTCACGTGAATAGAAAAAGCTTCATTTTTACACATTTCATCGATTAGGCGGCCATTGGCATAACGAATCTTATCATCGCGAATCGCTTGAATCCTCTGTTTTAATGTAGCTTTTTCCCGTTTAACGATTGCCTCAGAAAATTTGTTGTTCTCAAGATACGGTTCATAAATCATTTCGGCAAGCAGTTGCAAAGCATCTTCTGTTACAGCTTCCTTGTCCGGAAGATAGCGCTCATTTGCCACTTCAAGACGGAAACTCATCACATGCTCCTCGCCCCGCTTCGCCCCATCAACAAAGAGAACGGAGCCATACAGGTCATCAAGTTTTAATTGGAGCTCGGTCCGACTCGGATAATTCATAGTCGCTTCCCGCAGCACGTTTTGCAATAATGCTCGTTTCGATATCGTCTCTCTTTTTAATGGTGCTTTAAGTTTGACGACAAAGGTTAATGTTTTAAATTTTTTCGTAGGTATAAAATGAATATTGTAGCCATTTTTATTAACGGTCTGTTCTACAAGCAAATTCATGAAACAGCCTCCTATGTTCTGTGTTTTTACTCTTATTAAATATTCTACACATCTTTCAAACGTTCATCCATTAAAACATATTAAACTTTTTACATAATCTGATTCTATGTTGAAAGAAGTAAATTCTTTCCGACTCCGCAGCGGGCTGCCCGCGAGGTAGACTAAGAACGCTCTCGTATGCGATAACATCTGCATTAGCAAGTCCTATGCGTCGAGGCTCACCAGCCGCCCGCGGAAAGCAAGAGGTATCGGGACTGCGGACCTCCAATGAAGCAATTTTCATTTCATAAGAAAAAACTGACTTGTATGGTGGCAAGTCAGTTTTTTGATTAGACGGATGGTGCTTCTTCTTCTGTTTCTGTTTTGGAAACAAGGACAGTTCGTGGTTTGCTGCCTTCGTATGGTCCAACGATGCCTCTTGCTTCCATCGCATCGATTAGCCTCGCCGCACGTGTATAGCCGATGCGGAAGCGGCGCTGGAGCATAGAAACACTTGCGCTTTGCAGTTCAATGATAAGTTCCACTGCTTCTTCATAGAGCTCATCATCCACATCTTCCACCACTTCATTCGTTTCTTCTGGAATCATTTCCTCTTGATAAGATGCTTTTTGCTGGTCGATACAATGATCTACGACACGTTCTACTTCTTCATCAGAGAGAAATGCCCCTTGAACACGGACTGGTTTAGATGAGCCAACTGGCATGAACAGCATGTCCCCGCGGCCTAATAATTTCTCCGCTCCGCCGGAATCGAGGATCGTCCGGGAATCCGTCTGTGAAGAGACACTAAAAGCAATTCGGGATGGAATATTTGCTTTAATGACTCCCGTAATAACGTCTACAGAAGGTCGCTGTGTTGCAATGATGAGATGGATTCCAGCTGCACGGGCCATTTGGGCAAGTCGTGTAATTGCATCTTCCACATCATTGGAAGCAACCATCATTAGATCTGCCAATTCATCGACAATAACAACAATATATGGCAGTTCAGCTTCTGTTTCTTCCTCCGTTGCTGTTTGATTATATTTTCTTATATATTCGTTATAGCCTTGAATATTACGAGTACCTGAATCGGAAAACAGATCATATCTCCGCTCCATTTCTGCAACAACTTTCTTTAAGGCGCGGGAGGCTTTCTTCGGATCTGTTACAACCGGCGCAAGTAAATGCGGTATTCCGTTATAAACATTCAATTCTACTTTCTTTGGATCAATCATCATCATTTTTACTTCATGGGGTTTCGTACGCATGAGAAGAGTTGTAATGATTCCATTCACACAAACACTCTTCCCGCTCCCCGTCGCCCCAGCGATCAGTAAATGCGGCATTTTACTAAGTTCTGTCATAATCGCTTCACCGGATATATCTCTTCCAAGGCCAACTAATAGTTTGGAAGACTTATCACTAAGTGTATCGTCCATCACTTCACGTAAAGAAACCATCGCTATTTCTTTATTAGGAACCTCAATTCCCACAGCAGATTTACCGGGGATCGGTGCTTCAATCCGAATATCTTTCGCCGCGAGGGCTAAAGCAATATCGTCATGTAAGCTAACAATCCGGCTTACTTTTACGCCAGCTTCCGGCGAAATTTCGTATTTCGTTACAGCGGGACCTACATTTACTTTGGTGACTTTCGCTTTAACTCCGAAGCTTTGGAAGGTTTTCTCCAATTTCCTAACCGTTGCCTGTACTTGCGATTTTTCATATTGTTGACTCGTTTTCACTGGTTCACTTAAGAGTTCAATCGGCGGAAGAATATATTCAGGATTTTCACTTTCTGCCTGGGATAGTTCCGGCTCGTCTATATCTTCCTCTTCTTCGTCTTCCTCCTTGTCTACAGCTGTAACTGATGCAGCTTTAGGCTTCTCTTCCCGGTAGCTGATCTCCGTAAAATCATTAATAAGAGGTTCTTCCTGCGCCGAGGTTGCATCCTCTATTTGCGCTTCGGAAGCATAAACTGGTTCATCCTTTTCCTTCCGATTCTCTTTATATGTCTGTAGCTTATCGCCCATATTCTTACCAAGCTTTTTCAAAGAGGTGAAAAACTTAGCTACAATGTCACCAAGTGAAACTTCGGTAATGAACAATACTCCGATAATAATGGAAAAGACGGACACAATAATTGCACCGGCATAGGAAAACAAATAATAAGTAAAAGCAAATAAAATGGCTCCAACCATCCCACCGCCCGTACGGCTCGATGACACTTGTCCGCTTATATAGGAAATATAATTATCCCAAGTAGCAGCAAGCACGGAAACATTCTGCCCTCCCTGTATAATTGGTTCATAGGTTTGGACATGTGTCAATAAAAGGACGCCAGCAAATAAAATATAAAACCCGACTATTTTTCTTGTGAAATAATTAGGGTATCTACGTTTAATTAATAAAACAATTCCCGTAACTAATAAAAAGATGGACGCAACAAAATACCAAATCCCTAGGAAAAAGTGAAAGAAATATTCTAACCAGCCAGGGATAGCTCCGTCACTAATGGCACTTGCTCCACTGCCAAAAATGGCTAAAAAGATAAATAATAGGCCTAATAATTCATATTTTAATAGATTTGATTTTTTCTTAGATTTTCTTTTTCGTTTCTTTTTCGCCATTTTCTCACCTCGCACTCGAACATTTATAACCCACTGCATATTATATTAGTTGAGTTTTATAAAACCCTCACCTGATTGTTGGCAAGGGTTTGTCCGTTTAACTCATTTAATTATAGCATACTTCATCTCGTAATTTCCTATTTCAGGGAAGGTTTCCATCTATAATTTCATTGTGTTAATGCAGGGGGGCACCTGGTGAGTAATTGGCATTCAAATAATCATTCGGCTCTGTTGAAACTAATTGGGATAACTGATACTCTCCGCTTGGAAGCTTGTCGACATAGAACATTTTTCCTGCGTGGGTAATATAGGAGCGTTCCATTTGGGCTTCTTCTGGATTTGCAAATACCTCTTCTAATTGTAACGGTGTATAGAAAATCATTGTAAGATCTCACCTTCCTCATCTTTTTCCCCGATAAATTCGTTCATTTTTTCCATTGCTTCTTTTATTCCACCGACTGCATCAATCAATCCATGGGCTACTGCCTCTTTACCAACCACATTCGTACCAATATCTCTCGTTAAATTCCCTTTAGCAAACATTAATTCTTTAAAAGTATCTTCTTTGATTTTTGAATGATTCATTACAAATTGTATCACTCGATCCTGCATCTTATCCAAGTATTCAAAAGTTTGGGGGACACCAATAACAAGTCCTGTTAACCGCACTGGATGGATCGTCATCGTTGCAGTTGGCACGATAAAAGAATAATCGGTTGCGACGGCAATTGGCACGCCAATAGAATGCCCACCACCGAGCACAACAGAAACAGTTGGCTTCGATAACGATGAAATCATTTCAGCCAAGGCAAGGCCTGCCTCCACATCGCCGCCGACGGTGTTTAACAAAACGATGAGCCCCTCAATTTTTGGGTTCTGTTCAATTGCTACAAGTTGCGGGAGTAGATGTTCATATTTCGTCGTTTTATTCTGAGGTGGCAGCTGCATATGGCCTTCCACTTGACCGATGATTGTTAGGACATGAATATTCGATTCCCCAGTTTGAGCAATATTTGTTTGGCCCAGTGCTTGAATTTTCTCAACGATACTATCTGCCGGATTCTTTTGTTTCTCATCATGGTTTAAATCTTTGTTCATAAACGGATAACCTCCACCAATTTATCATTACATATAGTATGTTCATTGGTGAAGCGTTCCATGTATTGAACACTCCAAAAACAAAGGTGCAAGTGCTCGTTTAGTTGCTGGGCGCGCTGGATCCGGACGTGGCTAACCCTGGATAACTAAATTATCACAGCATTTTTAACTTATAGTTTCTTATTTACTCCACTTTCGCACCCTGAAAATATTAAAGCAAATCATTCTAATTAAGCGCTCCTAACCTAAAGGGAGAATAAACCACAGTTGTTTTCCCATTAAAGTAAGGTGAACATGCTAATGGGAAAATAAAACTGACAGTTGCCGAGGAGGCTCAGCAGCCGCTCAGCAGGTGCGAGAGGTGTCGGGACTGCAGACCTCCAGATAGCCAAGGAATACATAACTGTTTTACACTGCGAATGTTGAGTTATTTATTTAAGGACGGGGACAATAATTGTCTTCCGCCCTTAAAAATAACTCGGGATTGCTTCATCTAATTTGAAGGTTTCATGGAGGATATTTACTGCACGTTTTAATTTCTCTTCGGGCACCAACACCCAAATCGTTGTGTGGCTGTCGGCAGCTTGTAAAATTTGAATATCATGCTTCACTAAGGCAGAGACAATTTGCGATGCTACCCCAGGTATTCCGCTCATTCCTGCGCCGACAGCGGCGATTTTTGCGCAATGTTCGGCCAGTGTTACTTGAAGATTTAGTTCTTTGAAAATGCCTTTTGCTTGTTGAAGGGTTGAATTTGGAAGGGTAAATGCCAATTGGTTTGGAGATATGTTAATGAAATCAATAGAAATTCCAGCTGCAGCCATAGCCTTAAAAATAGCTGTCATTGAATAATCCGGATTCTCTTTGCGGCTGATTTTCACTTGTGCAATATCAGCTTGATGAGCAATACCGGTTATTAGTTTGTTCTTTTCTTTTGATCCGTTTTTATCTTCTCTTAAGCTTGAGATAATTGTGCCATGGTAACGTTTATAAGTGGAACGGACATGGAGTGGAAGTTTCGCTCGCATTGCAATTTCAACTGCCTGGGGATGGATGACTTTAGCTCCTTGGTAAGCGAGATTGCATGTTTCGGTGTACGTACAGTTCTTTAGCACACGAGCAGATGTGACAAGCTTCGGATCAGCGGTCATAATCCCCTCAACGTCTGTGAAAATTTCCGCTCGGACAGCATCCGTCGCTACAGCAAGAGCTGCTGCTGTCGTATCGCTTCCTCCCCTGCCAATCGTTGTAACATCCCCCTTTTTTGTCTCCCCTTGGAAGCCAGCCACTACAATACAATCGTAAGTATCAAAAGCACGAAACAGCCGCTTTGGATTAACATGTTGAATTTTTGCATTCGTATGGTTTTCCGTTGTCATTATTCCGGCCTGTGCTCCCGTAAAAGCTGTTGCACTTATCCCAGCCTGTTTCAGTTCATTTGCGACTACGACTGCTGAAATAATTTCCCCGCAGGCTAACAAAAGGTCAAGCTCCCTATCTGAAGCATTTGTTTCGGGATAGTTTACCAATTGCAACAAAGAATCAGTTGCATATGGTGCAGGATTTTTCCCGAGGGCGGAAACGACAACGATAACTTTATAATCCGCATCAATTGCTTTTTTAACGTGGTAAAGCACATGTTTTCGGGTGTTTTCCGTCTGTAATGAAGTGCCGCCAAATTTCTGCACGAGAAGTTGCATTTCTTCACCTCTCTTTCCAATGAAATAAAAGCAGCTACTATTACTCTTCTGTAGATGTTTAAAGATGTAATTAATAGCCGCTTTGTTTATTTTTCTTTTTTAACTTCTTTCTATCACGTATTAACGGTCTGTAATATCCCCACCTTGAAACATGAGGGAAGCCCAACAGTGTGAAGTTGGGGATAAACAGTCCGTAAATCCCTGATTCGGTTCAACTAACATTCAGTGGGGAGGTAACGAATTCCCCACTGAATGAAGTTTCACTTTATAACCAGTTATTATCAACGACAGATTGAGCGATTTGAACAGTATTTAAAGCCGCGCCTTTTACTAGATTATCGGAGACAATCCATAAATGGAAACCATTTGCCTTATCCGGATCTTTCCGCACACGACCTACAAATACTTCATCTTTATCAGCTGATGATAACGGGGTCGGATAGACTTGTTTAGAAGGCTCATCCTGCAGGACAATTCCTGGAGCTGATTCGAGTACTTTCCAAAGATCCTCTACCGTCACATCATCTTTATCAACTTCAATATATACACTTTCCGCATGGGATGTGAATACCGGTAGACGGACACAGGTTGCCGCAACTGATAATTCCTGATCATGAAGAATTTTCTTCGACTCATTAATCATCTTCCACTCTTCCTGTGTGTATCCTCCATCGGAAAAGACATCAATCTGTGGCAACGCGTTAAAAGCAATTGGATAGTGCTTTTCCTCAGATCCTACTGGAAGTACGTTCGCTTCCATCTCTTTGCCATTTATATATTGTTCTGTTTGCTTTTCCAGTTCGTTAATCGCATGATCACCGGCACCGGAAACGGCTTGGTAAGTTGAAACAATTATTCTTGAAAGACCAAACATTTCTTTAATCGGGCTTAATGCAGCAACCATTTGAATTGTTGAACAATTCGGGTTAGCAATAATCCCTTTATGATCCTTAATGTCTTCTTTGTTCACTTCCGGTACAACTAAGGGCACACCTTCAGTCATCCGAAATGCACTTGTATTGTCTATGACGACTGCACCGCGCTCTACCGCTTCATTTGCTAATGCTTTCGTTACGGATCCACCTGCGGAGAAGAGGGCAATATCAACTCCATTAAAACTTTCCGGAGTTGCTTCTTCAATCGTCTTCTCTTCTCCTTTAAATTCGATTGTTTTACCCGCAGATCGTTTTGAAGCTAATACTTTTAATTCATTAATCGGAAAATCTTTTTCTTCTAATATTTGTAATATTTTCTTCCCTACAGCCCCTGTTGCACCGACTACGGCTATATTGTAAGCATTTTTTTCTGCCATTTCTCGTTACTCCCTTCGATTACTCTAAATATTTGTACTGTTAGCGTCATATTATATCATATAATTCTAGTTATACGAAATGAGAATTGGTTGAAGTTGATTTTTAGTCAATGCGAATTGGAGCGTTTCATGGAGGGACGGCCAATCGGCAACGAGGGAATTTGGTTTATTAAATGGATCATCCTGGCCAAAGGGAATAAAGAATATATTTTTAGTCGCCATTAAGCGCATTAAGTTAACTCCATTTAATCCGAGGGCATCATTTGTCGACACTCCTAAAACAACGGGAGAATCATTACGTAGCGTTGCTTTTGCAGCCATCAAGACCGCGTTATCCGTAACTGCATTCGCCAGTTTACTCAAGGAGTTTCCTGTTAATGGTGCAATGACCATACAGTCTAATGGGATTTTCGGACCGAATGGTTCGGCTTCCACGATGGTTGAAACAACTGTCTTACCAGTGATTTCCTCGATTTTTTTAATCTTATCCACTGCTTTACCGTGAACAGTATCGGTATGCTTGACAGCGTCTGTAATGAATGGATATACATCTGCCCCTTCTTTAACTAGCCGAGTAAGCTCTTTAAATACGAAAACATGGGAATGATGCGAACCAGTAATACCGAAACCGATTTTCTTTCCAGAAAGTGACATGTTTATCTCCTTCCTTCTATCACTTGCATAATCACATTCGCTAAAATTTTGCCAGAAGTCTTCGGAGCAACGACACCAGGGAGACTTTTGGCTAGAATTGCTTTAATTCCGCGCTTCTCAGCAAATTCAAAGTCCGTTCCACCCGGTTTCGAAGCAAGGTCGATAATAACCGTATGGGCAGGTAACTTTTCAATAGCTTCACGCTTAATAACAAGTGCAGGTATCGTATTGATTAAAAGATCACATTGGTCAAGATGGTCTGGCAGTTGCTCAAGGGGAATCGCCTGAAGGTTCATCTCTGTTATGCGGGCAAGGTCACTTAAATCCCTTGAAGCTACACTTACCTTTGCACCAAGACTTGAGAATTTATTAGCAATCGTATGACCAACACGGCCAAATCCAGTTACAATGACATTGGATGAATGAATCGTATAATCCGTATGCTCAATTGCCATCATAATTGTACCTTCAGCAGTAGGTATCGAGTTATAAATTGCGACATCATCCCGGTTAAGAAGCGGTACAAGTTCAATTCTATTATTTTCAGCCTGTTCCTTTAGAAAATCATTTGCTATTCCAGTAAACATAATTGCGGATTCCTTTAGATTTTTAAACCATTCTTCTGTCAATTGGAGCGGCTGATCGGAAAAGACGGTTTCTACATTACCTAACTCATCAGTTCCGGTAATTGGTAAAATAATTACATCCAGATCAGCGGGGTGAATCTCCGATAGATCGCTCTGTTTTAATCCTGTAAAGCTTTGTTCCAATTTATCAAACCCGATTAAAACAATTGTTACTTTTGGTAATGCTTGCAGCTGGCGGATTAATTCCAGGTAGCGAGCATCACCGCCAATTACAGCAATGAGTTGCTCCATTATTGCTACTAACCTCCAAACATCATTTTCTCTCTATAGAATATGATGATTGCGCCTTAGAGTGATTGTAGACTAGCCAATAAATGAAAAAAGGGGCTGGGACATAACTAGCCAAAAATAGTAAATAAAAAGGTTCCAAGCAATAAAAAGTTTGCTTGGAACCTTTTTTTTAGGAGTTTCTCTATCTCCCGGCACGATTTTGCTGTTCATGGCGGCT